>JBBSSO010000107.1:0-6418 GCA_038241905.1 Cytophagales bacterium
AATCAGGCCGTGGTTAGGCCGGTTGTTATACAGCAGGTTTTGCACATACGTAGTAATGTTTACCACGTACACAAAGCCTTTGCCCGTGCCGCGGTATTCTAAGGTAGCATACTGGCCGCCGCCTTCCTGCGACAATGCGTTGGGCAAGTTATTGGTGCGGGCAATCAAGTTGTTGAGCGTTGCTTCTACCACCGAGATAACAGGCGGCAAGAACAAGGTATCTTCCAGATTGGAAGCGTCAATTGGAATAACCAACTCAGCTTTGTTGATGGCCAAATCTCGGGTTTGGCCGGCGCCAGGCTCTCCAGCGGGTACTTTGCGCAAATTCAGCAAGTAAGGTAACGTAAGTTTGGTCACTAGACCAACGCCAGAGCGCAGGAACGTACGTCCGCCCGCGGCGCTGGCGGGCAGTACATCGCCGTTTTGGTCTAAACTGGCTAACACCGTTCCGGAGAAATCTGCGGTCAGCCGATTGAAATACCGTTTGGTTGGGTAGAACGCGTAATTTTTTGGCTTGCTGTCTGTGGTGGACGTATAATGCAATACCAACTTACTATTGCTGCTCGTGAGGTTAAGGCCTAATATCACGTTGCCTACCGGCTGAGCGGCGGGCGCAATAACCAAGCCCTGCAAAAGGTTGGTAACAAAAGCTTGCTGCGTTTTGAGCGGTGCTTTGTCTGACTGCGCCAAAATCTCGTTAGCCAAACCCAAACCACCCGTTGTTTTATCTAACCTAATCCGGATTAAGAACGGTAGGTTTTTGGTAGTATCGCCGGCCGTGCCCACGGTGTAATACGTTGATTTAGGCCGCGGCGTAAACGTTACAGAACCAATGGGCTCGTTGTCATGGGCCATGCTGGTAGTGGTGTAATACGTTTTTAAATCCGTAAAACCCTCGCGCAGGCGATACACGTTCCAAGTAGTGGCTTGGGTGGTATCACCATCGCCTAAGATAAAATCATAGTCTAGGGTAAGCACCAAAGAATCTGCGCCCGTGTTGGGGACAAATGCTACGTTGTTAGAAACTAGCCCAAATTCTGCGTAGGTTTCTGCGGTAGCCACGCCAAAAGTGGCATCTTTTACCTGCCCTACTTGTACGCGGCCAGCACCAAGCGCAATAATTTCGTCTTTCAGCAGAACTGTAGACGCCAGTACGGTTGTGGTATCAGTAAACGAAGTTCCAATTTGGGTGCCGGGGCCTTGCAGCTCCAGGCCAATGGCGGTTGGGTCTTCGCAAGAGGAAACTAAAAAAGAAAAAATGAAAAGTGCGGCAACCGCTCTACTAATTCGCCAGTTCATTATATAGGTTATAATAAGAATCTAAGATGTTTTCGTCTGCGGTAACCTGCTTGGTGTTGGTGTATTCCTGAAAGAGCGCGTTCATGTTGTCACTAAAATCTTCGTTAGACTTAATAACCATGTCTGAATACTGCATCCCTATCTTAATAAACGCCCCAAAATCAGCATTGCTGAGGTTGGCTAGCATGTCATCTTCAATGTCCAGCATTTTGGCTTTCTCCAGCAAGTCGCCCGCAAATTTATGGGTAAACTCATTGTTGTACACCGAGAACATTGACTTTGCGGTCTTAAAAATAGGATCGTTTTTGTAAGTGCTCTTTAAATACAACGGAATTAAGCTGGTCATCCAGTCATTGCAATGCACCACATCGGGCGCCCAGCCCAGTTTTTTCACGGTTTCTAACACGCCTTTGCAAAAGAAAATTGCGCGTTCGTCGTTATCTGCATGAAATTTATTGTCTTTGTCAACCAGAACGGACTTGCGGTGAAAATAGTCTTCGTTGTCAATAAAATAAACCTGCAGCTTGGCATTGGGGATAGAAGCTACTTTAATTATGAGTGGTTTCTCTTCTTCGCCTACGGCGATGTTAATGCCAGACAGGCGCACTACCTCATGCAGCCGGTTTTTGCGCTCATTAATCAGCCCAAACCTAGGAACAAAAATACGTACTTCCAACCCGCGTTCTTGCATGCCTTGTGGCAACAACCGCAAGAATTCTGCTACTTTTGTGGTCTGCAGAAAGGGGTCAATTTCGGTAGCTGCGTATAAAATTCTCAACTTAGACATGGATGAAAAGATATTAAATTTGGTAAGGCAACAGGTATTGCGAAATGCAAAATTAGTCATTTATTAGCGTACTTTCAATTTATTTGAATATTACCTTACCTTTGAACTCTTTTGTGATCCACTAAAATTTAAACCTGCCAGCCATGCTGCAGCTTTCTTCATTACCTGATATTCGGCAGCACAGCGAGCACCTTAGACGCCAAGGCCTTCGGATTGGGTTTGTGCCTACCATGGGCGCGCTGCACCAAGGACATTTGTCGCTCATTCAAGCTTCTAAAAGCCAGAACGACGTTACGGTTTGCAGCATTTTTGTGAATCCGGCGCAGTTCAACAACGCAGAAGATTTCCGGCTCTACCCTCGCCTGCTAGACCAAGATGCTGATTTGCTGGCCCAAACCGGCTGCAACGTGCTTTTTGCGCCCCAACCCGAGGAAATGTACCGCTCTCAAACCAAGCTTCGGTTTGATTTTGGCGATTTGGAACACGTGATGGAAGGCGAGCACCGGCCCGGTCATTTTAACGGCGTGGCCACGGTGGTCAGCAAATTGTTTCATTTAGTACAACCGCACCAAGCGTTTTTTGGGCAGAAAGACCTGCAGCAATTTGCCATTATTAAGCAATTGGTAGAAGACCTGAGCTTTGACCTGGAACTGGTGTGCCACCCCATTGTGCGCGAGGAAGACGGACTAGCCATGTCGTCTAGAAACCGCCGACTTACGCCAACACATCGGGCCTTGGCCCCGCAACTTTTCCGGGCTTTGCACTTACTAAAAGATAACCTAGCCACCCAACCCGTAGAAATAGCCAAACACCAGGCGCTCGCGGCGCTATCTTTTTACCCCGGCATTGAGGTAGAATACCTAGAAGTGGTAGACGCCTACACGTTACAGCCCATTCAACGTCTGCAAGAAACCAACAAAGCTGCTCTTTGCGTGGCCGCTTTTTTAGGCGATGTGCGCCTGATTGACAACATTCTACTGCCCTAAACCAAAGCGCTCATTTCTCTTGAAAAAGCTGTATTTTCAAAAACTGGCTGATTGACAATAAGCTGTTTTAGGCCTGTTTTTCGAAAAACAGGCCTAAAACGCAAACTCCCGGCCTGCCGACCACTGGTTTTCTGCAGGTGTCATAAAAAGTATTTACCTTTGGTCGATTTTTTTAGATTGATAGATGCAGATTGAAGTTCTTAAATCCAAGATACACCGGGCCAAGGTAACGCAGGCGGAGTTGCATTATGTGGGCAGCATTACCATTGACGAAGACCTTTTGGATGCCGCCAACATGGTTGCCCATGAAAAAGTGACCATCGTGAACGTTAACAACGGCGAGCGATTTGAAACCTATATTATAAAAGGAGAGCGCGCCAGCGGCATGATTTGCCTAAACGGGCCAGCTGCCCGTAAAGTGCAAGTTGGCGACGTAATCATCATTATTTCCTACGCGCTTATAGATTTTAAAGAAGCCCGCACCCATGAGCCTGCCGTTATTTTCCCGGACCAACACAATCGGCTGGCGTAGCGCCTCTGCTCCTCTTTAAATGAAGCGCCTGGCTAACATTCTAAAATACCTGCTGCTGGTAGCAGTATCGGTTTTTCTGATGGCGTATGCCCTGCGCAGCATCAACTTTACGGCCGTTATGGCAGAGTTGACCCAAGCCAATTATTTCTGGATTGCGCTTACCATCTTGGTGTCCACTGCCGGGTATGTGAGCCGAGCCATTCGGTGGCGCATGCAATTTAAACCGCTGGGCTTGTCTCCGTCGCTTACCAACGCGTACCATGCGCTAATGGTGGGCTATTTGGCCAACGTGGTAGTTCCGCGCGCCGGTGAAATAATTAGGTGCACCTTTCTCAAGCGCTCAGAAGACGTGCCGGTCAACACCTCGCTCGGCACTGTTATTACGGAGCGGGTCATTGATTTGCTTTTGCTGATGCTATGCGTGGGGTTTACCTTGCTGATTGAATCTGAGCGGCTCTTTGGGTTTTTTCAGGAAATTTTCACCACGCGGCTGCCCAATCTCCAGCAGAATTTACAGACCCTTTATTTATTGGCGAGCATCTTAGTTTTCGGGACGCTGCTGGCCGGATGGTTTATTTACCGGAACATCAAAAACCTGCGGCAGAACTCTATTTTCCGGAAGATGAGCAGTTTTCTGCGTGGTCTTTGGCAGGGCATTTTCAGCATCCGGAAGATGGAACAGAAAGGCGCCTTCCTTTTTCATACGCTCTTTATCTGGTTTACCTATTTTCTGACCAGTTACTTGGCCTTTTTTGCGCTCCCCGGCACGTCTGACTTAGGCTGGCGAGCAGGAATGGCCATTTTGGTGGTAGGCGGCATCGGTATGTCAGCGCCGGTGCAGGGTGGCATTGGCGTGTACCACATTCTGGTGCGCACTGCCCTGTTGCTCTATGCCGTCCCGCTCACAACCGGCATGGCTTACGCTCTAATTGTGCATACGTCCGGCGCTATTTTGGTAGTAACGATGGGCGTGATTAGCTTGGTGGCCAGTTTGTTAAACCGAAGAAAAGAAAAGCCGTTGCCGCCTCCCCTATCGGCGTAAGCCGTTTTGGAGCTTTTTTAAATTTTAGGTTTGCGCTGTTTTAGGCCTGTTTTTCGAAAAACAGGCCTAAAACAGGAATAGCTTTCTACCTAAACCATGCTTTCTTTGCGTTAGAAATGACATAACAACGTTATTTTAAAACGATGTTATGTGACGGATAAATTCCCCAAAAAAGATGCTACCATCAGAAGAAAAAATAATGGCCTTGCCGCAATTACTGGAAAAAACCAGCCATTGGCGGGCGCAGGGCCAGAAAATAGTGTTTACCAACGGCTGCTTTGACATTGTGCATCTGGGCCACGTAGATTACTTAGAGAAAGCCCGCCTGCTCGGCGATAAGTTAGTGCTGGGCCTCAACACCGACCAATCTGTCAGCGCTCTTAAAGGGCCTACCCGCCCTTTACAAGACGAATTGTCACGCACGCGGGTCATGGCATCCTTTTGGTTTGTAGACGCCGTAATACTCTTTGACCAGCAAACCCCCTATGAACTTATAAAAGCCGTACAACCAGACATATTGGTAAAAGGCGATGATTACACGGTACAAAATATTGTGGGCTATGACCTCGTTTTAGAGCGAGGCGGCCAAGTGAAAACTATTCCGTTAGTGATGGGGTATTCTACTTCAGCCGTGGTAGAGAAAATCAAAAACAGTGCGTAACTAAAAAAAGAAAAAAAGATGATTTGGATAATTATAATTGGTGCCATGCTGGCCTCTATGTTGGTCAGTTGGACGTTAAAAAGCAAGTTTGAGAAATACTCTAAACTTGGTTTAAGTTCTGGCCTGAGCGGCCGAGAGATTGCCGAAATGATGCTTTCTGATAACGGCATTACCGATGTGCGCGTCATCTCTACTCCCGGCAAACTAACGGACCATTACAACCCCGCTGACAAAACCGTGAACCTGAGTGAAAGCGTGTACGAAAGCCGTAGCGCCGCCGCCGCCGCCGTAGCAGCTCATGAATGCGGCCACGCCGTGCAACACGCCAAAGCCTATACGGCCCTAAAATTCCGGTCCGCCATGGTGCCTGCGCTTAGTTTGGCCAGCCGCTACATGCAGTGGATTCTACTCATCGGGATTTTTGCTTTGCAAACCACGCCTATTCCGTTGGCTATTGGGGTGGCTCTTTTTGCGCTAACTACTTTGTTCAGTTTTGTAACCCTGCCTGTAGAGTTTGACGCCAGCAAGCGCGCGTTGGCTTGGATGGATACCCGCGGCGTGGTTACCGTGCAAGAGCATGACATGGCCAAAGACGCTCTTAAATGGGCCGCCATGACTTACGTAGTAGCAGCCATCAGTTCACTGGCTACTTTATTGTATTACGCCTCTATGCTATTTGGACGGAGAGACTAGGCAACCATACTTTCTTTAATTCGGTAAAAAGGGCAGTATCTACTGCCCTTTTTTGTTTAGAGCTTGTTTAAATTTTAGGTTTTCAGAACGTGGAACGGTAATTTCTTTCTGTCACTTTCTCGGGAAAAAATCAGAAATAAAACGAACAATTGTTAGCTTTGGGCGGTTAAACTATTCTATGCTGCTTGCATACTAATTAATTTATAAATTCGCACTTCGCGTAGCGGCAGAGAGAATAATTTGCTTTTACTTGAAAATCAGATCTTTTGCTGCCTTTTACCATCGTCTAAAAACCCCAAATAGAGCCCTACCATGGATTTCAAACTAACGGAAGAACATTTGGCCGTACAAGAGGCCGCCAGAGATTTTGCTCAAACTGAATTGCTTCCTGGCGTTATTGAGCGCGATGAATTGCAGA
>JBBSSO010000108.1:0-6393 GCA_038241905.1 Cytophagales bacterium
TCTGGTTCCACGTCCACGCCGGCTTCTGCCTTTAGAATATAGAAAAGATCATTCAGAGAGGTTCTATCGCCTACGGCGATGTTATAAACTTGGTTAATGGCCTCTGGATTAGTGGTAGTTGCTGCCCTAATGTTGGCCTCCACGCAGTTTTCCACGAAGGTAAAGTCACGTGTTTGGCCACCGTCGCCGTTCATTCTGGGCCCGCGGTTGTTGAGCACGGCATCAATAAACAACGGAATTACGGCTGCATAAGCCCCGTTAGGATCTTGGCGTGGTCCAAAAATATTGAAATAGCGCAGGCCAACAATCTCCATGCCATAGGTCTTCCCGAACACATCAGCATAAAGCTCATTGGCATACTTGGTCACGGCGTACGGCGATAAGGGCCGACCGATTATGTCTTCTACCTTGGGCAAGGACTTGCTGTCGCCGTAGGTAGACGAAGAGGCCGCATACACAAACCGCTTCACGCCCTGCTCTTTGGTAGCCATGAGCATGTTCACAAAACCGCCCACATTTACTTCATTTGACGTAACCGGGTCTTTCACGCTGCGGGGAACCGAGCCGAGGGCGGCTTGGTGCAAGACTACATCCATGCCCTCGCAAGCCTTCATGCAGGTTTCTAGGTTCCGGATATCGCCTTCCATTACTTCCAACTTGGGGTTTTCTTGAAAAGCTTGCAGGTTTTTGTGGAAACCGTTGGAATAGTCGTCCAGCACCCGCACTTTTTTAGCGTTATATTTCAGCAGGTATTCTACCAAGTTAGAGCCAATAAAACCGGCCCCGCCAGTTACCAGAAACGATGTATTTTCAAGAGAGGCAGAATGGAATGGAGTTGTGTACACGGAGATAATAGTTAAAATTTGGGAGCTAGGATTGAGGCTGTTTTCGGCCTGTTTTTAGAAAAGTAAGCCGAAAACAGAAATTCACCTTCCCTATATTTTTTCCTCAGAAAGAAAGAATCTGACTAATTGTGTTTTGGGCTTGTTTTTGGAAAAACAGGCCCAAAACACAAAATAATTAGCGGGTATATTGTTCTTTGTAATAGTCTTGGTAGTTGCCAGAAGTCACGTTCTGAAGCCATTCGTTGTTCTGCAGGTACCATTCTACGGTTTTCTCCAAGCCTTCCTCAAACGTAACCGACGGCTCCCAACCCAGCTCATTCATAATTTTAGAGGAGTCGATGGCGTAGCGCAGGTCATGGCCGGCGCGATCTGTAACGTAGGTAATTAGTTTTCGCGAAGCGCCTTGCTCGCGGCTTAATTTCTGGTCCATGATATCGCAGAGCAGATGAATAAGGTCAATGTTGCGCCACTCGTTTACGCCGCCAATGTTGTAGGTTTCGCCTACTTGGCCTTTGTGGAACACATCATCAATGGCGCGAGCGTGGTCTAGCACGTACAGCCAGTCGCGCACGTTTTCGCCTTTGCCGTAAACTGGTACCGGTTTCTCGTTTTTAATGTTGTTAAGCGCCAGCGGAATCAGCTTCTCTGGGAAGTGGTTAGGGCCGTAGTTGTTAGAACAGTTAGAAACCTTAATTGGCAGGCCGTAGGTGTGGTAATACGCCCGCACAAAATGGTCCGAACTGGCTTTTGAAGCCGAGTAAGGCGACCGGGGATCATACGAAGTTTCTTCGGTAAACATACCTTCATCACCCAAAGAGCCAAAGACCTCATCCGTAGAAACGTGGTAAAATAACTTATTGGAAAAGTCTTCTTTCCAGAGTTCTTTGGCGGCGTGCAGCAAGTAGCACGTGCCGATAACGTTGGTGAACACAAAGGCCATCGGGTCCGTAATAGACCGGTCCACGTGTGACTCAGCGGCTAAATGGATGACGGCATCAAACTTCTGTTCCTGAAAAAGATTGGTTACAAACGCTTGGTCCGTAATGTCGCCCTTTATAAACGTATAGTTGGGCGCATCCTCCACGTCGGTCAGGTTCTGCAGGTTGCCCGCGTAGGTCAGGTTATCTAGGTTAACAATCTGGTAGTTGGGGTATTTGTTCACAAACAACCGCACTACGTGCGAACCAATGAATCCGGCTCCTCCTGTTATTAAAATCTTCATCGTTATACTATATTATTTCATCAACTCTTGCTGCCAAGCCCAAGAACTAGCCAAACTTTCCTCCAAAGATAAGGAAGTTTTGAAACCTAATACCTCGGTGGCTTTGGTAACGTCGGCGTAAATTTTGGGTACATCGCCGGCCCGGCGCGGGCCAATTTTGTAATTTAACTTTTGGCCGGTGGCCGATTCAAACGCATGGATTACCTCCAAAACGGTACTTCCCTGGCCGGTCCCGATGTTAAAAGTTTCAAACGCAACTGCATCTGGTTTCGCTAGGCGTTGAATGGCTGCCACGTGCGCTTTGGCTAAGTCTACCACGTGCACGTAATCACGGATGTTACTGCCGTCAGGCGTGTCATAATCGGTTCCAAAAACAGTAAGACTTTCCCGGATGCCAGCGGCGGTTTGGGTAATAAACGGCACCAAATTGCTGGGCACACCCAAGGGCAACTCGCCAATTAACGCAGAGGCATGCGCGCCAATGGGGTTAAAATACCGTAGCGCGATAGTTTTGATACCATACGAGCCACTATCGGCTACATCTTGCAGAATCTCCTCGTCAATCTTTTTGGTGTTGCCGTACGGCGAGTTCGCTTTTTTGGTAGGAGTTTCTTCGGTAACCGGCAAGTCATCTGGCACGCCATAAACGGTGCAAGAAGAAGAGAAAACCAAGTTAGAAACTCCCTTATTCTCCATGACTTGCAGAAGCGTAACCAAACCAGCCACGTTGTTGTGGTAATACTTTAGAGGCTGGCCAACAGACTCGCCCACGGCTTTAAACGCCGCAAAATGGATAACCCCAGCAATATCTCCTTCTTGGGCAAAAACCTCTTCTAGCGCTTTGGCATCGGTGCAGTCTATGCTATGGCACACCACTTCTTTACCCAGAATCTGAGCAAGTCTTTGCAGTACTTTTTCATCTGAGTTAGAGAAATTGTCTACGATAATGGGCGTATAGCCCGCCTCCTGCAGTTCTACTACCGTGTGCGAACCAATATAGCCTGCGCCGCCGGTTACCAGAATTTTATTCATGTCTAACCCGTTTACAAACTCCAATAAGTCAAATTCTTGATTTTATTGCGGTAAATGCCTTTTAAGTCAATCACAATAGGATGGTCGCTGGAAATGCTTTTGAAGTATTCTTCGTCTAAGTCCAGATAATCTTTGTGGTTCACGGCCACTACTACGGCATCATAATCATTGGTTGGGTTTTCAGTCAACGCGAAACCGTATTCATGCTCCAACTCCTGCGAGGATGCATACGGATCTACCACGTCTACCTGCACTCCAAAGGTTTTGAGTTCATTAATAACATCGGCTACTTTTGAATTACGGATATCCTCCACATTCTCTTTAAAGGTAGCACCCATTACCAATACTTTGGCTTTAGAGATGGCTTTGCCTTCCTTAATCATCATTTTAATGGCTTTGCTGGCCACGTAAGCGCCCATGCCGTCGTTGATGGTGCGGCCGCTTAGAATGATTTTAGAATAGTAACCCAAGGCTTTGGCTTTGTAGGTTAAATAATAGGGATCTACGCCAATGCAGTGGCCGCCCACCAAGCCGGGGAAAAATTTCAGGAAATTCCATTTGGTGCCAGATGCTTCCAATACTTCAAAAGTATTGATGTTCATCCGGTCAAAAATGATGGACAACTCATTCATAAGCGCGATGTTTACATCGCGTTGGGTATTCTCAATGATTTTGGCGGCCTCGGCTACTTTGATAGAAGAAGCGCGGTGAACGCCTGCCTCAATTACCAACTCATATACTTTGGCAATCACGTCCAAAGACTCGGCATCGCAGCCCGAAACTACTTTTACAATTTTAGTTAGCGTGTGCTCTTTGTCGCCCGGATTAATGCGCTCCGGCGAGTACCCAACTTTAAAATCAAAAGGAAACTTCAAGCCAGACTCGCGCTCCAATACCGGAATACAGTCTTCTTCGGTGCAGCCGGGGTAAACCGTAGATTCAAACACGACATAATCGCCAGGTTTTAAAACTTTACCAACCGTGGAGGAAGCGCCTAGCAATGGTCTCAGGTCGGGCAGGGCGTGACCGTCAATGGGCGTGGGCACCGCTACAATGAAAAAACGGGCTTCTCTTAATACTTCCAGTTCATGGGTAAACGTAATATCAACTCCCTCAAACGCAGAAGCTTCCAACTCGCCGCTGGGGTCTATGTTGTTCTTCATCTGCTCCACGCGCTTGGCGTTGATATCAAACCCGATCACGCTGATATGCTTGGCAAATTCAAGGGCGATGGGTAGCCCTACATATCCTAATCCGATGACGGCCAGTTTGGCTTCTTTCTTTACAAGTTGCTGATACACGTTTTTGCTATGTTAAATGGAAGTTTTTGTTACAGAATTATTCATCAATCGGTAGTTCTCGCCCGTTTCTGGACTAACTGCCTCGTGGTGTACGTTAAAGGTAAGTTTGTGGCCAGCCTCGCTTACCCAACCGCGCTGCCTGGCAGGATTGCCGTACACCAAAGCATACGCCGGCACGTCTTTGGTAACGACAGTTCCGGCCCCAACCAAGGCGTACGCCCCGATGGTGTTGCCACAAATTGCGGTAGCGTTGGCGCCAATGCTGGCTCCTTTTTGAACCAAGGTTTTTTGGTAATCGCCCCGGCGGTTAATAGCGCTGCGCGGATTTAGAACGTTGGTAAAAACCATAGACGGGCCCAAGAAAACATCATCTTCACAGATAACGCCACTGTAAACCGACACGTTGTTTTGGATTTTTACATTCTGGCCCAGCACTACTCCCGGAGAAATAACCACGTTTTGCCCAATATTGCAACGCTCGCCAATAATGCAGCCGGGCATAATATGAGAGAAATGCCATATTTTAGTGCCATCGCCAATTTGACAGCCCTCGTCAATGACGGCGGTCTGGTGGGCGGAGTAAGGGCAGTTACTTTCTGGCATCGGCAACGGATCTTCTGAGCAATTTGGCTTCTTCCGGGCAATACTGCCAGAAAGATATTACTTTAAGTAGAAGTGCAAAGGTACAATTTTTATAATAATTTCTGACAACCCATTTATGGATAAAGGAAGCCGCCGCAAAGCATGTTCCGGCGCATTTGCAAACCCGTCATTTCGGTTTTCTTCGCTGCGCGAAAAGGTAATTCAAAAGCTGTTTTAGGCCTGTTTTTAGAAAAACAGGCCTAAAACAGCTTTGAATTACCACAGTTTGCAAGCGTGCGTGGGTGACTTTTCCATCCGATAACCCTGCTTTAAGCGTTAACTTGTTGCCAAACAGCTTCCAACATCCGGGCGCGGCCAAATAAGTCTTCCATCGCTTTAATCTGAGAAAAGCCTTTTTCTTGGAGCATTTGCGCCGTTTCTAAAGCGTACTTTTCGTTGATTTCAAAAAACAGTTTGCCTCCGCTTTTCAACAAGCCCGGGACTAGTTCCGCTATTCGGCGGTAAAAGAGCAGCGGGTCGGCGTTGGGCACAAAAAGCGCCACGTGTGGTTCAAAGTCCAGTACGTTCTGCCGCATTTGGCTCTTTTCTTCTTCTAACACGTACGGCGGATTGCTGACCACGGCATCTAAAGAATGAGGCGGCAGGGCCGGTATTTCACGCAAAATATCTTGGTGCAGCCAAAAAACGGTAACGCCCAGATTGGCGGCATTTTCTTCAGCGAGGACCAAAGCGTCGGCAGATACATCTAGGGCCCAAATTTCAGCCGATGGCAATTCGGCGGCCAGAGTAAGGGAAATGCAGCCGCTGCCGGTGCCTATGTCAAGAATTTTTACCGGCGCCGCAGACTGGTAGGTTTTAATTACTAACTGCACTAATTCTTCGGTTTCGGGCCGGGGGATTAGGACGGCCGGCGAAACCAGAAACTCGCGGCCGTAAAAAGAGGCTTCACCGAGTACGTACTGCAATGGTTCATGCGTCAGGAGCCGCTGTAAATAACCATCGGCCTTGGCCGATAATTCTTCTGACGCAAGGGCAGACCGCATTTCTAACAAGCCCATTCTGTCAACCCCCAACGCATGTTGCAGCAGCCACTCTGCCATAGTGCGCGCTTCGGGCGGCTCATAAAGTGCTTCTAGCTGGCGCGCCACGCGTTCTAATAAGTACCCTATTGACTTGTTCATAGCAGTTTTGCGCAATTTCTGAAAAAACAGCCGATATTCGGGCATAAAATCTACCAACCCGCGTAAACAAACGGTATGCCCACAGATGAAAAATTTATGCGCCGAGCCTTGGATCTGGCTAGCCTTGGTTTGGGTACCGCACGACCTAACCCGCTGGTTGGTTGCGTAATTGTGCACCAAAACAAAATTATTGGCGAGGGCTGGCACCA
>JBBSSO010000109.1:0-6383 GCA_038241905.1 Cytophagales bacterium
AAAAGAAGCCTCGGGGCCAAGGTTAAACAGCAAGTCCAGTATACTTAAATTAGATGCAAATTGTTTGCCAAAAACCTGAGGGTAGGGGCTAAGGTGCAAATTGTCAGCTTCCTTCTTCGGATGAAGTTTGTTGCGCCAGTCCAAAACAGGTTCCTCGTGCGTGTTTACATACGTCTGGGTAAGCCTGATGGGTTTGTTTAGCTTTAAGAATTTAACGTAAAGTTGAAACAGGCTCATGTTTAAATCAAACAAGAATCTGGGTTTTTGGGCGTACACATCTAGCAGGTAATCAGCATAGAACTCAAAGAAAGGCGCGTTGTTGTAAGCACTCTGGATGCTCCGCCAGTGCGTGTGAATCCATTGTTGGGTGTAGTCAATTTCTAATTGAGTAATGATGGTTTTGCGGTTTCCTTTTACCACCGGCACCGTTAAGGGCACCACGCCCTGCGCGGTAAGAATGTGGCAGCGGTTGCGGTAACTCTGTTTCTGGTAATGTTCTTGGGCCTCAAAAAGCAATTCATCGGCCTTAAAAGCTTTTTGGAAGTAGATGATGCAGGGGTGGTAGGGGAGCTCAGTTAATAGTTGCATGGAAGGCGGCGCGGTAGAATCTACACAAGTATAAGTATTTCTACGAGGTTTGTTTTAGGCCTGTTTTTAGAAAAACAGGCCTAAAACCCCATTTCCTCTCCCGCGGAATGGGAAATTCCGCAAATGCCTTTAACGCCTGTTTTCTGAAAATTAAGCGTAACAAAGACCTCGTAGCGTCCGCAGGACCTGCGAGTGTCTGTACCAATCCCGTTTTAGGCCTGTTTTCTCCAAAACAAGCCCAAAACGCATATCTGGTATCCAAAAGGGAACGGGCATGGTTACGCATGACCAAACATTACAAGCGTGCTTTTACGTTATGAGTATATCCGTCGTACAAGAAGATGGATGAACGAAGTACATAATTATGCAAAGTAAAAAACTATCAGATATTCCCATGTCCGTGCTAGATTTAGTGCCGGTATTGGAAAACCAAACCGCCGCAGAATCTTTTAAGAATACCGTTGATCTAGCCCAGCAAACAGAAAAGTTTGGCTATACCCGCTACTGGATGGCTGAGCACCACAACATGGCCGGCATCGCTAGCTCGGCAACCGTGGTGCTTATTGGGCACGTGGCCGGCGCTACAACTTCCATTCGGGTTGGTTCTGGCGGTATTATGCTGCCCAACCACGCGCCGCTAGTAGTGGCCGAGCAATTTGGGACGCTGGCAACCATGTACCCGGGTCGCATTGATTTAGGCTTGGGCCGCGCGCCTGGCACCGACCAAATGACGGCCCACGCCCTCCGCCGCGACTTGCACGGGTCCGTAGAAGATTTTCCACAAAACGTAATGGAATTGCAAACCTATTTGGGCCCGGCTGATCCAACGTCTAAGGTGCGGGCCACGCCCGGCGAAGGAACCAACGTGCCCCTCTGGATTTTGGGTTCTAGCACGTTTGGGGCGCAGTTGGCCGGGATTTTAGGCTTGCCGTATGCCTTTGCCAGCCATTTTGCCCCGACTCAATTGCAAGCTGCTTTGCAGACCTACCGCCAAAGTTTTCAGCCGGTGGGCGCCTTAAAAGAACCGTACGCTGTGGCCTGCGTGAACGTAATTGCGGCAGAAACCGATGCAGAGGCTAAATATTTGGCTACGTCTTTGTTTCAGTCTTTTGTGAACATTGTGCGCGGCACGGGTAAAAAAATGCAGCCGCCGGTAGATAGCATGGAAGGTCTTTGGGAGGCGAACGAACGCTATGCCGTAAACCAAATGCTGCGCTACTCCTTCATAGGCGGAGCCGAAACCGTTAAAAATGAGATGCAACAGTTTCTGAACGAAACCGGGGTAGATGAAATAATGGTTGGCACTAACGTGTATAACCATGCCGCGCGCGTGCGTTCTTATGAACTTCTTTCTGAGTTTTTTAAAAAGGCGGATGTAAGTAACTCTTAAGAGAATTGTAAACTAAGTTTAGAAAGCTTTAATTTTGAGTACACATTATTATCTACCTAAGGCTGTTTTAGGCCTGTTTTTTTAAAAAGCCATCAAAAACACCAATTCTTCTTTTTTAACTCGTCCCAAAGTAAAGACAAGCCAGCTGCCGTTTTGGTGGCTGTTGAAGGGTATTTCTCTTCTGCCGTTTTCGGTTTTGTACGCGATTTCCACCGCATTGTACGCGGTGCTCTACTACCTGATTGGGTACCGGAAGAAAGTGGTGCGGCAAAATTTGGAGCGTTCTTTCCCGGAAAAGAGTGCAGCGGAGCGGTTGCAGATTGAAAAACAGTTTTTTAGAAACTTGGCCGATATTATAGTAGAAACGCTCAAGTTGGTTTCCTTATCGCCGGAGGAATTGGCCAAGCGCGTGACCATTCGGAACCGGCAAGCCATTGATTTTTATCTGGACAAAGGCATTCCGGTGATGGCGTTAGGGGCGCATTTGGGAAATTGGGAATTTATGTCGGCGGCAGGAAATGCCATGTTTCAGGTCCCGATTGATGGCGTGTACAAACCCTTGGCTAATTCTTTTTTTGAGGAATTTATGTGGTTTGTGCGTAGTCGGTTTGGCATTACGTTGGTGCCCATGAAGTCAACCTTGCGGCATCTTTTGCGGCACAAAGGCCAAGCCCGAATTTTAACGCTGCTAAGTGACCAAGTGCCGCCGTTTGGACACATTCAGTTTTGGACAGATTTTTTGCACCAAGACACGCCTTTCTACGTGGGTGCCGAAAAAATGCGGACTTCATTTGCTTACCCCACCTTTTTCACGGGCATGCACCACGTAGGCAGGGGGTATTATGAGATTGAGTTTCAAGAATTGCTGCCGGTGCCGGTTCCGGATGAAAATATAGAAGGCCATCCGCTCACGGAAGCCTTTGCGCGGAAACTAGAAACTTGGATTAGAAATTACCCCGCAGATTACCTTTGGTCGCATAAACGCTGGAAACATTCGCGTAACCGCGATGTTTAAGAAAGCATACCTTTCTCTCACAACTTGCCATTCTAAAAGGGAATCTTAGTTCTAGAACAAGGATTCCGTTTTAGGCCTGTTTTTCCAAAATCAGGCCTAAAACGACTTCAGCCGCTGGATTTCCGGCGGCCGAAGTCGTTTTATAAATTTCAAAACGGATGATGATTTGAACCAGAATTTTTAGGATTTAGAGAAACTCGGAAATATCGCCGGCGCCTTGACGCAGGATTTCAAAAGCATCGTTCTCGCAGTTAATTACGGTAGATGGTTTGTTGTTGCCGTAGCCGCCGTCAATTACTAAATCTACCAGATTTTCGTATTTTTCATAGATAAGCTCAGGGTCGGTGGTGTATTCCAGCACTTCATCCTCGTCTTTAATAGAAGTAGAAATAATGGGGTTGCCCAGTTCTTCTACCAGCCGCAGCGCAATTTGATTATCTGGAATCCGGATGCCGACGGTTTTGCGCCGGGTCCCGCCTATTTTGGGTACTTTGCCGCTAGCTTCCAGCACAAACGTAAACGGCCCGGGCAGCGCTTTTTTCATGATTTTAAACGTTTGCGTCGAGATTTTGGCGTAGTCTGAAATGTGGGTCAGGTCATGGCAGATAAAAGATAGTTGCGCTTTGGCCACGTTAATTCCGCGCAGTTGGCATAGCCGCTCCACAGCTCTTAAATTGTGCAGATCGCAACCTAATCCATAAATTGTATCCGTAGGATAAATAACCAAACCACCTTTCTTTAATACGTCTACCGCCATTGAGATGGCCTTGGGTTGTGGATTTTCTGGGTGAATTTTTAAGAGCGTGGCTTGCATGATGGAGTGCTAAGTATGTTAAAGGCTTTTTATGACAGCAGGATTCTGAAAGGAAGAATTTTAAACAAACCCGAAGGCGTTCCCGCGCAAAGCTAGTTTTATTGCGGCATGAACCCCAAGAACTTGTTTATTTCCATACGCTTAAACCTACTTTTGCGTTTTTAGCCAGCATATTAAGCAAAATGCGCTCGGCTTTCTCTCTGTTTACTAAATAAGGTTCACTATCACTTCTATTTTTACTACCGATACCAACCACTTTAAATTTCATTTCACCGCCATCCGCATTTGCGCGGCAGCACATTTTAATTAGTATCTTTGAGCACTTATGTCAGAAGAAAATATTCCCGTTTCGGCGCCTCGGCGCAGAGGTCGCCAGCCCCAGAAAATCAGTAAATGGACCTATGTGCTGGTGGTTTTAATGTTTCTGTTCGTGTGCTTTTCTTACTACGCTTACCAGATTGTGTACACGCCCAACGTAGAAGTGAAAGGCGAGCCGGTTTACGTGCTCATCCCCAAAGGGGCCAGCTATGAGCAAGCCATGGATTCCATCGATGTTAAAAAAGTAGTGGTAGACCGGCTTTCCTTGCGGTTTATGGCTAAACTAATGGATTACCCAGAGTTGGTTAAACCCGGCCGTTATGAGTTGCAAAACGGCGCCACCAACTACCAATTAATCGGCAAACTACGCCGCGGCGACCAAGACCCCGTTAAGCTGACGTACACCAACGTACGCCTTAAAAAAGACTTAGCTCAGAAACTGAGCACGTTCATTAGCGCATCACCAACTGAGATTGATTCTTTGCTCAACAGCCCAGCGTTTACCAAAAAATTAGGGTTTGACACTACCACCATCCTCACCATGTTCATCCCGAATACTTATGAGATGTACTGGACCACCTCGGCGGAAGATATGATGCTCCGGATGAAGAAAGAGTACGCTGCTTTCTGGACCGCGGAACGTAAAGCCAAAGCCCAAGATTTGGGGTTGAGCCCGGTTGAAGTTTCCATTCTGGCCTCCATTGTGCAAGCAGAACAAAGCGTACACGCCGACGAACGACCTAAGATTGCGGGCGTTTATTTGAACCGGTTAAAGAAAGGAATGCTCTTGCAGGCGGACCCTACCGTGGTCTTTGCCACCGGCGATTTCACCATTCGCCGCGTATTGAATGTGCATCTGCGGATGGACTCGCCTTACAATACCTACCGCAACAAAGGCTTACCGCCGGGGCCTATTAATTTGCCTTCCATTTCTTCGTTGAAAGCTGTTTTAGATCCAGAGGAAAGCAATTATATTTACTTTTGCGCCAAGGCAGATTTCTCGGGTTACCACGCTTTTGCCGTCAATGAGGCCGACCACCGCGCCAATGCTCGCCTTTTCCACGCGGCAATGAACAAGCGCAAGATTATGAAGTAAAGCTGTTTTGGGCCTATTTTTCCAAAAACAGGCCCAAAACCCAGTCGTAAACCAAGAGAAAAATCGTGCTTGAATCTGAAGTGAAAATACGTGTGCGTTACGCCGAGACTGACCAAATGGGCTACGTCTATTACGGCAATTACGGTGCTTATTTTGAAGTGGCCCGCACGGAGGCATTCCGCCAATTAGGCATCAGTTATAAAAAATTGGAGTCCGATGGCGTCATGATGCCCGTTCTGGATATGCGCGCCAAATATATAAAACCCGCCCGGTATGATGACCTGCTAACCGTTAAGTTATTATTAAAGGAAAAACCTGTGGGCGCCCGTATTAAGTTTGAGTATGAGGTGTACAACGAGGCCCAGGAACTGCTAACCATTGGCGAAACCACCATGGTTTTTGTAAAGATTTCCACCAATCGGCCAACGGCGGTGCCTCAAGACCTACACGATAAATTGGACCCTCATTTTACGGCATGACGCTAACGGAACGCCTGTATCAAAACCGGCAATACCGGAAATTTATCG
Source organism: Cytophagales bacterium (assembly GCA_038241905.1). Taxonomy (GTDB): domain Bacteria; phylum Bacteroidota; class Bacteroidia; order Cytophagales; family Hymenobacteraceae; genus Nibribacter. Next base: position 5,749 of record JBBSSO010000109.1, read on the forward strand.
TCTACTTAAAGCGCATGCGTTTTGTGGAGGGTAAGGTTTCTGTGTACTACGTGTTGCAGGTAATGATAGATGAATTGCAACGCGACTCCCTGACTAAAAGAGCGTCTTACATGGCGTTTAACTTTACGCTGGCCATTTTCCCAACCATCATTTTCCTGTTTACCCTCATTCCCTACGTCCCCGTAGGGCACCTAGACCGCGATATTCTTACGCTGATGTATGACATCATGCCGCCTGAAATCTACTACGCCGCCGCCGATACCATTGAAGATATTGTGAACAAACCACGCGGCGGGCTACTTTCCTTCGGTTTTCTGTTTGCGCTGGTACTTTCTACCAACGGGATCATGAGTTTGATGGATGCGTTTGATAAAAAATACGCCACCTTCCGGAAACGGACCTATTTGCGCAAACGCGTAATTGCCACTTTGTTAACAGTAGCGCTAGCGGTTATTTTGTTTCTAGCCATCGGGGCCATTTTCTTCGGGACATATATTCTAGACGCGCTGGTTTTTTATGAAATAGTAACGGAGTCGTTTACCTACGGCTTAATTGTGTCTGTGAAATATGTGGCAGTGGTGTTGCTTTTCTTTCTGGCAACGTCCATGATTTATTATTACGTGCCAGCCATTCAT
>JBBSSO010000110.1:0-6371 GCA_038241905.1 Cytophagales bacterium
ACATAGGCAAGAAAATGCCTTACAAAACGCCCGAAGGTTTTTTTGACCGGATTGCCGAACAAACCTTGGCCGAGGCCGAGCGGAGGGAAGGTTTAAATAAGGCCCGACCATTTCCGAGGACAACTATTTTTGCCATGGCCGCCAGCATTTCGCTGCTAATTGTGCTGTCGTATTTCTTGGTATTTCATCGGCAAGCCGATGAAAAGCCTTGGGCCCCAGAAAAGACCATAGTTATTGCATCAGTAGCTAAGGAAGAAAAGCCAGAGACTGTGAAACCGATGGCAGAGGAAGTTCCTGCGGCGCAGAAATCAACGGCTAAACCTGCTGCCAAGGTCCCAGAAAAGCAGTCATTAGCTAAGGTAAAAAATCCGGAAACCGTAGCAGAAGTGCTGGCTTCTTTTTCTGATGAAGAAATACAACTTCTAGCCGCCTTGGCCGATACGGATTTACAAGTGTATGAACAAACAAACTGACATGAAACTACTTTTAAACCTCCTTGGCTTAGCATTATTCCTATGGCTAGGGTTGCCACAGGCACAGGCGCAAGGCCAACGCATGAATGCTGACCTACAACAACGTTTTTCACAAGCAAAGTTGATGCAGCTTAAAAATGAATTAGCCCTTTCCGATGAAACAGCTGCCGCCCTAAAACCCATTTACGAACGCTACGAAGCTGAAATGAATGCCTTGCCCGTCAGTCGCCGCGGCAACCTACTACGCGTAAACCCAGACAGTCTTTCAAGAGAAGAAGCAGATAAGTTGGTTGCCAGGCAGTTAGAAAACGCGGTAAGCATCAGTACCATCCGGCAAAAGTATTATGCAGAGTTTAAAACCGTATTGTCGCCCCAGCAGGTAATTAAAATGTACCAGTCTGAAGCAAAGATAAAACGTGGCGTTTTAAATGAGTTTAGAAAGCGAAGGGCTGTGCAAAGAGATAGGTAGGCAGGTGAGTTTAATTCAGCACTTAGTTGGGCATTATGCGAACCTTACAAAACAGCATGAAAGAAAATTCGTAACTTTATCTAAAGAAGTTTTAAAAAGTAAAGTTATGAGAACACTTAGCATTTCAATTTCCGACCTTGAGTTTAAAAAGTTCGGCATAAAGACGGAAAGATTAAGCTTCTCTGACTTTGTAGGCCTTATAAGCCAAGAATTACAAAGACAAAGTTTAGGCCGAAGCACTGAACTTGCAGAAAAATACGGACTTTCAAAGCTGACCATGGAAGACTTATCAAAGGAAGTTGAAGCTGTGAGAAAGAGTGTAAAGAATAATTCTTGATACCAATGTTTTAGTACCAGCGCTCATACAACGGAGTTTCCCTTACCTAATTTTGAACGAGCTTTTTATTGAAGGGAAAATAATTCTTTGCACTTCTGATGCACTATTATCGGAATACTACGAGGTCTTGGCTCGGGAAAAGTTCTCTAATTACCCAGATTTCGTGAATGCAGCGCAAACTGTTTTAGCTCTTATCGTAAATAAGGCCGAAAAATTCTCGCCTAGAACTAAAGTATCGATTATAAGTGACCAACCTGATAATAGGCTTTTAGAGCTAGCTGAAGAAAGTAAGGCAAATTATCTAATTACGGGCAACTCCAATGATTTTACAATGGACAAGCACAAGGTGACCAAAATTGTAACACCTAGAGAATATTGGGAAAGTTATCAGCCAGGTACTATGTAAACGGAAACTGGCAGCTATACTGCGCTTTATACATATCCGTTATGGGCTTACTTTTGATTAGTAAAGCTATCTAAATCCAGAAGCAGAAGACAAAACGCCTCGGCTCAAATTAGAAAACAAAAAAAAATCCCGCCAGATATTCTGGCGGGATTTTTCATTTAACTAAAGTAGGATTACCATCTTGAACCAGATCCGTACGGAGGTCCAGTGTTGTGGGAACGGTTATCATATCCCTGGTCTTCCTCGTTGGTCATGTTGTTCCAAGCATCCTTAATTCCGTGACCAATACGCTCAAAGAATCCTTCATCGTCCTGGTTTTGGTTGTTATGGCTACGGTTTTGGCGGTAGCGGTCTTCATTATATTGGCTACCAGTCTGACCCATTCCGCTGCCAGAATTATTGCTACCGTAATTGTTAGAGAAACGGCTTTGATCAGCGTTGCCGTGGCTAAATTCGGCATTATCTCCTAGGTGCCCACTCATATAATTGTTGGGTTGACTATTGTGGTTGCTATAGCCGTAGCTGTTGTCGTTTCCTCTAGAATTGTCGCGGTCCCAAGAATTAGACGAGCTGTTTCTGCTTCCTGATCCAGAGTTATAGCCGCCATTTCCTCTAGAAGACGGGCCGTAAGATGAACCTGAACCAAAAGAAGACGCGCCTTGGCTGCTACCAGATCCAGAGCCTCTAAAATCATTGGATTCACCATGATTATTGTAGGCGTTGTTGCGGTTTTGGTTAGAACGCTGTCCAGAAGAATTGCCGGAGCGATTGCTGCCGTAATTTCCAGATTCGCGTGATGAATTTCCGTAACCAGATGACCTATCATTTTGAGATGAGTCACGGTCGTAGTTAGATGGTCCGCCGTAGTTGCCAGAATGGCTCATGCTATAATCCATCGTTGAGTTCTGGTCACGGTTAGATCCGCCGCTGCGGTTAGATGAATTATTGTTAGAATCTTCGCGGTTTTGCATGGAATGTCCGCTCCAACCACTGCTGCTACCATGCTGACCGCCGCTTTTGGGGCTGTTGCTATTGTCTTGGTAACCGCTTTGGGAACCAGAGCGGTATTGGTTGCCGCCGTAATTAGAAGTTTGGCTGCTGTATGGGCTTGCGCCACTGTCACGGTTTTGGCCTGAGCCAAAAGATGAATTGTCGTCGTAATCTGATCCAGACGAAGTGCGGTTTCCTAATTTACCCCATTCGTTTTTCCTTGTATTTTCATTTCCTGAACGGTACGAATTAAAATTATCGTAACCGGAACTCTCGTGATTTCTCATAGTGGTTTTAGTTTAAGGTGAATAATACAATCGTGCATGCTTGGTAGGCATTAGGTTATCTATACGGTCTGTTTGAAATGGGGTTAGGGCATCAAATTAAAAAAACACACAATTAACATGGAATAAGGTGCTTGTTGTAAAGGTTTGTTTTATAGATAAAGGATTGATACCTACTCCTTAATATTAAAATAACCAAGGCGATGGGGACCCTTTTGATATAGTAATAGTTATATATATTGCATTATCGCGTTATATTGGCTGCAAATGCATTAATACGTACCTTTGATTTCGTTTTTGACTTGTTTTTAAAAAAGTAGCCTTGAAACTCTGCATCGCCGAAAAGCCCAGCGTAGCCCGCGAAATTGCCCACGTATTGGGTGCCAAAACCAAGCACGACGGTTATTTTGAAGGCAACGGCTATCAGGTTACCTATACCTTTGGCCATTTCTGCCAACTCTGCGAGCCCGACGATTACAACCCAAACTGGAAACGCTGGCACCTACCAGATTTACCACTACTGCCTCAGCGTTTTGACATCAAACTCATTAACAACAAAGGAGTTGAAAAGCAGTTTAAAATCATTCAGAAATTGCTGGCGTCTGCGGAAGAAGTTATCAATTGCGGAGACGCCGGGCAAGAGGGAGAAGTGATTCAGCGCTGGGTTTTGCACCAAGCCCGCTACCGTAAACCGTTCAAACGCCTCTGGATTTCCTCCCTCACCGAAGAAGCCATTCGCCAAGGATTTGCTCAACTCCGCGACGGCAGCGAATTTGACCAGTTGTACCAAGCGGGTAAAAGCCGCGCCATCGGAGATTGGTTGCTGGGCATAAACGCCACCAGATTATTCACGCTTAAATATGCACAGGGCCGGCAATTACTTTCGTTGGGGCGGGTGCAGACCCCCACGCTGGCCATGATTGTGCAACGCCACTTAGAGATTTTAAACTTCAACTCAGAGCCTTTCTGGGAGCTTAAAACCCTGTACCGCGAGGTGGTTTTCAGTAGTACCGCCGGCCGTTTTATAGACGAAGCCAAAGCCAAAGCAATCCTGGACCAAGTGGCGCCCGCTGAGTTTGTCATTAAAGATGTTGAAACCAAAAAAGGAATTGAAAGCTCACCGCGGCTCTTTGACCTCACGTCTTTGCAGGTAGAAGGCAATAACAAATTTGGCCTGTCGGCCGATGAAACGCTTAAAACCGTGCAAAGTTTGTACGAGAAAAAAGTGGTTAGTTATCCGCGGGTAGATACTACTTTCTTGCCAGATGATCTTTACCCTAAAATCCATGGCGTTCTGAGCGGCCTGCGCGATTACCAGAACGTAACCCAACCTTTGCTGGGGGCTAAAATTCGGAAATCGGCGCGGGTATTCAATAACAACAAAGTAACCGATCACCACGCCATCATCCCGACGGGCGCGGCTACTGGCGGCTTGCACGGAACGGAAGCTCGCGTGTTTGACCTCATCGCGAAGCGCTTTATTGCAGCCTTTTATCCAGATTGTATTGTTAGCAATACCGTGGTTAACGGGCAAGCGGCCCAGCATGATTTTAAGGCGAAAGGAAAGCAAATCTTAGACCCCGGTTGGCGCGTGGTGTATGCCCAAGATGAAGTTAAAACTGTACCAAAGGCTGCCGCAAAACCATCGGCCGGAGGCAGCGAAGAAAAAGAGGATGAGCTAGCTGTATTGCCGCATTTTGATGCCGGAGAAAGTGGACCGCACACGCCCCTGTTAGAACGCAAATCTACCAGTCCGCCCAAAGATTTTACCGAGGCCTTGCTTTTGCGCGCCATGGAAACCGCCGGCAAGCAAATTGACGACGAGGAACTGAAAGAAGCTTTAAAGGAAAACGGCATCGGGCGGCCGTCTACGCGCGCGGCTATTATTGAAACGCTTTTTAAGCGCAATTACATCCGGAAGGATAAAAAGAAAATTTTGCCTACCCAAATGGGCATCGACCTAATTCAGGTCATCCAGAACCCGACGTTAAAATCGGCGGAAATGACGGGCCAATGGGAAAAGAAAATCCGGCAGATAGAAGCCGGGGAATTTGCGCCCGAAGCTTTTTTACAAGAACTCAAAAACTTGGTGGGGGAAATGGTACAGGAAGTAAAACAAGACCACCACACGGTAACGTTGCAGCCGCTGGAAACCTCGGCTCAGCCTGCAAACACAAGCGCGTCCGTAAAAAGTAAGGTGACCAAAAAAGAGACAACTACATCTGCCGCTCCAAATGCTGGCTTAGGAGTTTGCCCGGCTTGTAAGTTGGGGCAGGTGGTAAAAGGAACGTCGGCTTACGGCTGTGCGCGTTTTAGAGAAGGATGCCAATTTAGGTTGCCCATGAATTACGGCGGACAAGCCCTTACCGAAAAACACGTGTTGGCCCTCCTGAAAAAAGGCAAAAGTAGTTTAGTCAAAGGATTTGAAGGAGCGGGTTCTGGTGAAACGTTTGACGGTCATTTTGTCCTTACTCCCGACCACGCGCTGCAAGCCATTAAGGCAGAAGAGAAAGATAAGAAGCCAACGGTTATCATTTGCCCAAAATGCAGCCAAGGTAAGATGCTGAAAGGTAAAACCGGCTACGGTTGCAGTCGGTTTAGAGAGGGCTGCCAGTTTGTGGTTCCTTTTGAAATCCATGGCAAGGTGTTGCCAGAAGCCCAAATTAAATCGCTTTTGCTAAAAGGAAAAACCGCCAAAATAAAAGGCTTCACTTCGCCTAAAACCGGAAACAGCTTTGAGGCGGCCCTAAAGCTCAACGAAGATTTTAAAGTAGTTTACTTGTTTACCTAAATATAATTCCAGCAGATTTCTCATTTAATCCTCAGTCTCATATTTCAACTTGTGTCTGTTTTCGGCCTGTTTTTCGAAAAAGAGGCCGAAAACAGACCAAGCTTTCATGATTTTAGATTACGAATGGCACTTGCTCTAAATTTCTGCCCGAACCTTATGTCTTTCAAGTCAGCTATTTTCCATCGGGCTTGCCCACGTGATTTTTCATTCATCCTTTCTTATTATTTAGAACATGTTTTTTATTCTGTCCAAAATTTTGCAGTACGCAGCCATGCCGTTGCTGTGGATTGTAGCGCTGCTTGTTTTTGCTCTGTTTTACAGAAAACAGGCCGGAAACAGAAAAGCTTTGCTGGCAGCGCTTTTGCTACTGCTGTTTTTTACCAATCCATTTCTTTCAAATGAAGCCCTGCTAGCCTGGGAGCCTGAACCAATTTTGATGGCGGAAGTCGGCCAATATGATGCGGCCATTGTGCTGACCGGCGTGACGGAAGGGAACAAGTCACCGCATGACCGGGTGCATTACCAAGAAGGACCCGAGCGCATTTTAGAAGCGATTCAGCTGTATAAAATGGGGAAAGTAAAGCAGATTATTATCTCGGGCGGTTCCGGAGCTATCAAAGA
>JBBSSO010000111.1:0-6368 GCA_038241905.1 Cytophagales bacterium
GGAAACCCAGGGCTGGAGCAAAAACCTCCCCCAAGGCTTCCAGGTGCTGGCCACGCAGGACGGACACTTCATGGTGCTGGGCTCCAAGAAGGAGACGGCTGGCGAGGTTGAAACGCATACCCCCTACCTGGCCAGGTACACCTCCGAAGGGCAGCTGGTCTACGAGCGCTACTACAGCCGCGCCTCCGCCACCTCAATGGAGGCCACCAAGATGGACTTGATGAGCAACGGCGACCTCTGGGTAACCGGAACCGCCAGGAAGGCCGACGGCAGCGAGCACCACCTCCTTTCGCGCATCAATCCCGCCACCGGCGATACCCTTTACATGAGCTTATACCCCAGCCACGGGGATGTTGTGGATTTCTACCTACAGACCACCCCGACAGGGGACAGGTTCTACCGGGTGACGCTACCCTCGAGGGGTGACATCATGGCCGGAAATCTGATAGAGATCACGGAAAACTTTGAGGCAGTTAAAGAAGTAGGGGCAATTGTCGGAGTCCACTTTGGCAGGCTGCACCCTTACACCAGCTCCACGCCTGATGGGTATATCACCATTGGAGACGACTATAATGGCGATCTCATAAAAATCGGCCCTGAAGGTAATTTGGCAATCAATGAGTTCTATGGGAGGAATGTGTTAGCCGCTCCTACACCCAGCGGAGGGGCGATAACTCTAAACCTGTTTAAAGGACAAATCCTGAATAAGGACTTGGAGTTAGTCTCTGAAATGCCCTTTGGCAGTTTTAACTCCTCACTGCCATTTTCACATGTTTCAAAACTTAAGATTGCACCTAATGGTTTTCTGGTAGGCGGCTCTTATGGACCGAACATGCAAACCAGAGCACCATTCATTTTCACCTTAAATAACCAAGGCGTATTAATCTGGGATAAGGCGTATCAACATGAGGAGGGCTCCACTCTTCTGGACTTGGCCCCCACAGCCGAGGGCGGCGCGGTGATGCTGCTGGGGAATGAAGCTAGCATACGTCTGGTGAAGACCGGCAGCCAGGGAGATGTATTGAGTACCCAGGAGGAGACGGCGCTTCTTAACGGCAGAGTAAGCGTATATCCCAACCCCGCCAATGGCGATGAGGTCACTCTTTTGTTCCCTAAACCTTTCTCCGGCACAATGCAGCTCTTTGACCAGACGGGCAGATTACAGTATGAGAAAGTCTTGCAAAATTCAATTAACTACCAGCTTACCCTTCCTATGACATTATCAACCGGGCTGTACCACGTTCGGCTGCTTGATTCTAAAGGAACCGTAGGAACGGTAAAAGTTGTCAAAAACTAAAGCTGTTTTCGACCTGTTTTTCAGAAAACAGGCCTAAAACAGCTTTCACTAAATCTTCGATTCAACTATTTTGATAACAAGGGTTTGCTTTCTCACCATACTTAAATTTTAAATATTGCTCATACGCTCACATACAGATTCGCCCCTAACGCAAGGCACTAGAGGCGAATCGGTATAATTTAGCAAAAGAAAAAATAGTTATCTCAATTCTAACCGGATGGGAATGGTCATTCTAACGGGCACTTTTATGCCGTTCTGAACGCCTGGTTTCCATCGGGGCAAGCGTTTAATCACGCGTAAGGCCTCTTCTTCGGTGCCGTAGCCTAGCCCTTTTAGTATGGTAACTTCTCCTACGTTCCCATCGGGTTCAACCACAAAACTGACTACTACCATGCCCTCAATCTTGTTGCGCTTGGCGTTCTCGGGGTAGCGGATATTTTTGCTTACAAATTCCATCAGCTTGGCCATTCCGTCCTCAAACTCAGGCATCTGCTGCACACTTATGAACGGCGCCACTTTACCCGTTGAGGCCGGACCTGAGCCGGAGCCAGTTCCTTCTCCCGTGCCGGTGCCTATCTCTGGGCTATCTGTAACAGCTTCTCCCTCGCCCTCAGACGTGACCAAACCCGCAGTAGAGTTGGCTACTTCATCGCGGGGCGGAACTTTATCTGTCACCACTTTACTATCGTCTATCACTTGGGGCGTGACGTCTTTTACGGTGGCCACATTTTTCTGTCCGCCTGCAGGTACATTTGGCTTAGTCTCTGCCACAGGCGGTTGCGGCGGCAAATCCACAATCACCAAACCTCCTTTGGTGTCTGGGAGAACTGGTGCCACAAAATCATCAGAAGAAAACAATTTACTTGCCAGCATAGGCAAAGATATCAAGAGCACAAAAAAAACGATAGCCAATAGAAGGCCTTGTCCTAAGTGCTTGGGGTACAACTTGCGCAACAAATACGCCCCGTAGGCTTTGTTACGACCTTCAAAAAGAATGTCTTGAAGGGTGGCTGGATAAGCTGTTTTCATTTCCATGACGTTTGTGGTTTAGAGTGTTACATTAGAAATTAAGAAATATAAAAAGGTGAAACATGAGGCTTTTTTTTAGAGGTACGAGCAGCAGCCCTTTTAAAATAGGCTGCATGCCTACTATTTTACAAAAAATAATGTAAGAAACAAAACCTGCCTAAAAGTTGTTGCCAACTAGACGTACTAAACCCAAGCATGCGGACTTCTGTAAGATTTTAGCTTAATTGATTTTTTTAGCGTTCTGCCTACTTTTCTGCGCCTGCGTACGTTAAACAAAATATAGTTCTGTAAAAATCAGGCATCACTTTTGTACCTATATTTGCTATTTGCTGACCCTACTTTCTAATCTTCCTATGTTTTCATTTAAAGCTAAACTGGTTGCTTTCGGCACCGCTGCTTCCGTGGTGTTTGGGGTGGCATCCTATAAACTCCTAGAAAAAGACGAGGCCACCCGTGACCAAAAGAATGAGGTACTCACCAAAGTCTTGATGCAGGGCCTTAGCTCAGCGCATTACGCCCCAGAGCGCTTGGACGATGCTTTTTCTAAGAAGGCTTTTGATATGTACTTAGATCGGCTAGACAATAACAAAAAGTTCTTGCTTCAGCCCGATGTTAACAAACTAATGGCTTATCAAACCAAGCTGGATGATGAGTTTAAAAACGGCTCTTTTCAGTTCTTTGAATTGTCGATGCAGTTGTTCAAAAATCGGGTGAAAGAAGCGGAAGGCTTTTACAAAGAACTGTTGGCCAAACCCTTTGTATTTGAGCAGGAAGAAACCATCGAGCTAAAACCTGAAAATCTAAAATTTGCCGCAACCACCGCTGAGCTGAAAGAAGAGTGGCGCAAATACCTCAAATATCAAACGCTCATTAGGGTAGCAGATGCGGTAGATAACCAAGAAAAAGCAGACACCGCCGGAACCACCACGCCCAAGAAAACCTTCGCCCAAATAGAGGAAGATTCTAGAAAGAAGATTCAAGAAAGCTATGAGGAGTTGTTTAAACGGATGAGCAAATTAGAGAACGATGATTGGCGCTCTTCATACCTCAATTCTTTCACCAATATTTATGACCCGCATACGGAGTATTATGCTCCTAAAGAAAAAGAAGACTTTGATTTTGAATTTTCTGGTCGCTTAGAAGGGATCGGCGCCGTGTTGCAAGAAAAAGACGGCTTTATTAAAGTTACCGAAATTACCCCCGGCAGTCCGTCTTACCTGCAAGGCGAATTAAAGCCGGGCGATGCTATTTTAAAGGTAGCCCAAGGCAGCAAAGAAGCCGTTGATGTGCAAGGGATGCGCCTAGACAAAGCCGTTTCTATGATTAGAGGCAAAAAAGGCACCGAAGTGCGGCTCCACGTTAAAAAACTAGACGGCTCTTTAAAAATAATAGCCATTATTAGAGACGTGGTGGTACGCGAAGAAGGCTACGCCAAATCTTTGCTTATTAAAGATCAAAAGAAATCCATCGGGTATATTTATTTGCCGGCTTTTTACGCCAACTTTAAAAACGATGGTGGCCGCAACAGTGGCAAAGACGTAGCCGCCGAAGTGCAGAAACTAAAACAAGAAAATGCGGCCGGTATTATCCTTGACCTCAGAAATAACGGGGGCGGTTCTTTGCAAGATGTAGTAGACATGGTGGGCCTGTTCATTAAATCTGGCCCCGTGGTGCAGGTTAAATCCGCAAATGGCGCGGCTGTCGTGCTAGAAGACCGCGATCCGCAAATTCAGTTTAACGGTCCGCTAGTGGTGTTGGTGAACGAGAACAGTGCCTCCGCATCAGAAATATTTGCCGCCGCTATTCAAGATTACAATCGCGGTTTAATTGTAGGTAGTTCCACCTACGGCAAAGGAACGGTGCAGCAGTTTTTTGATCTAGACCAAGTTCTCCCGGCCTCGTTAAATGCGGTTAAACCTCTAGGGCACCTGAAATTGACTACCCAAAAATACTATCGGGTTAGTGGTAAAACGGTGCAGTTGCGCGGAGTAACGCCAGATATTATTTTGCCAGATACCTACACATATTTAAAGTATGGCGAAAAAGAACAAATCTATGCGCTGCCTTTTGATGAGATAAAACCGGCCAAGTTTACTCCCTGGCCTAACGGCAGTCAGGCAGCTGCCCAAGCCATTGCTACATCCAAAACCAGGATAGATAATAGCCCTATCTTTTCCTTGATAGACCAGAGCGCGAAGCGCTTGCAGGAACGTTCTGAAAACTCATCGCGCTCTCTCAAACTTAGCACCTATCAAGCGCAAGAGAAAAAGAACCAGGCGGAAATGAAGAAACTAGAAAATGTCCGTAAAAACATTCCGCAACTCAACGTTTCTATTTTAAAGCCCGATGTTACTACTTTGGCTAAAGACACCGCTGCGTCGGCTCGTTTTGACGCCTTCGTGAAGAACGCCAAAAGAGACCTTTACATCCAAGAAGCAGTTTCCATTTTGAAAGACGCTTTGTAAATCGGCCTTCGTCTAAAATAAAAAATTCCGTCGTTCTTATACTTAGAACGACGGAATTTTTTTGGGCTGTTTTAGGGCTGTTTTTCAAAAAACAAGCCTAAAACAGCTTTAAACATTCATTTTATCCAACGCCTGCTTAACATCTGCTATCAGATAATCCGCATCTTCTAGGCCGATGTAAAACCGAATGAGGGTAAAAGGCAAAGACGATTTGTAATTTCCGTGCTGGTAAGCGGCCGCGGCTGGATAAATCAACGACTCATGCCCGCCCCACGATGCAGCCATCAAAAAATGCTGTAGGCTATCACAGAAACGGTCAACCTCCGCCATGCCCTCTGTCCGGAGCCGGATGGTAAATTGCCCGGTGCAGTTGCGCATCTGTTTCTGAGCTAATTGGTACTGCGGGTTGCTAGGCAAAAACGGCCAGAAAATTTCTTCTATTTCCGGGCGATTTTGCAAAAACGCGATGACCTGCCGGGTAGTTTGAGCCACGCGATCCATCCGGAGGGGCAGCGTCCTGAGGCCCCGTACAATAAGCCAAGCATCATGCGGCGATAAAACTGCGCCCAAAGTCATGAATTCGTTGTCAAAAATATGGTTTATTTTCTCCCGCGAGCCGCAGATAATTCCGCCCATGGCATCGCTGTGGCCGCCCAGGTATTTGGTGGCGGAATGTATGACCAGATCAATGCCCATTTGCGCCGGATTCTGCACCAGCGGGCTGGCAAAACTGTTGTCAATTACGGTACAAATTCCCTTTTCTTTAGCCATTCTGGCGATGGCTTCAATATCCTGTAACTCAAACGTAAACGAGTTTGGGCTTTCTAAGTAATATAAAACGGTGTTCGCCTTGGTGGCCGCCCGGTAGTTTTCTGAATTGGTACCGTCCACCAAGGTTACCTCCACCCCAAACCGAGGCAAAAGGCTAGTCATTAGTTTGTTCGTCCAGGTGTATGGTTTCTGCACGCACACCACATGATCGCCGGCTTTTACCTGAGAAAGCACTGCCGCCGATACCGCCGCTATGCCGCTCCCAAACGCGATGGCGTGCTCTGTTCCTTCCAGCGCCGCCATTTTTTTCTCTAGCATGTCTACCGTTGGGTTATTGCCGCGGGTATAAAAGTCTACTTCAGACTCGTGTTGCAACGCATACCGCATTTCTTCAATGGTGCGGCAAGCGAAATTACTGGACTGAATAATGGGCGGAGCAACGGCGTTAAAGTAGGTGCTTCTGTCTTCGCCTAGTTCATTTAAGATATAAGAGAGTTCCATGGAGTTTTAGAATGGTTTCTCCTCTTTTACTCTAGCCACCAAGATTGAGTTGTTTAGCCGATGATAACCCAAATAAAAAAGGGACCTGCGCTAGCAACTCCCTTTTTGGATGTACGTGTAAAAGGTGTTTAAAATAAGCTTGACTTTATGCTAATTATTACGGCTGTTTTAGGCCTGTTTTTGCAAAAACAGGCCTAAAACAGCCGCCTGTTAAAATCTAATCCGGAGACTGGCTTCTACCTGAGAATCTGGCTTAAAACCCGCATCGTCTTCTTTATTAATATCAAATGACCCAATGAGCTGCA
>JBBSSO010000112.1:0-6344 GCA_038241905.1 Cytophagales bacterium
CCCGTATTGGTTAAAAACCCAGTAAACCCAGATTTGCAACTTTGGTTAGGCGCTTTAGAGCGGTTAAACCGAGCCGGCATTACTGATTTAGGGGCCATTCACCGCGGGTTCTCTTCTTTCGATAGCCGCCCGTACCGCAACCACCCCAAGTGGAACATGGCCTACGAGTTCAAAAAACTTTTGCCTGAAATTCCGTTGCTTTGCGACCCTAGCCACATTGCCGGAAACCGGTCTTTGCTGCAGCAAATCTGCCAAGAAGCGTTAAACCTGCAGGTTGATGGTTTAATGATTGAAACGCATTGCAACCCAGACGTAGCTTTGTCAGATGCTTCGCAACAGGTTACGCCGCAGGCACTTTCTGCGCTGCTTACCTCACTGGTGGTTTCCGTTTGGAACAAAAGCACTACTGCAAACGAGGAAGAATTGAGCGAGCTGCGCAACCTAATTGATTACCTAGACAATGAACTAATTAACGTGCTTTCTCGGAGGTCATCTGTGTCTAAACAAATTGGGTTAATTAAGAAAGAAAACAGCATGAATTTGTTGCAAACCGGCCGTTGGGAGCAAGTAATGGTGGAACGCCTTGACAAAGCCCGCCGCGAGGGATTGGAGGAGAATTTTGTGAAAGCCATTTTCCAAGAAATTCACCAATACTCGCTCCACACCCAAGCCGCTACAACCGTTCAACCCGCTGAAGCGGTGAATCTTTAAATAGTAGCTAAATTTATAAATTCGAGTTTTTCCGCAGATTAATATTTTTCTGTAGGTATTTCTGAATTTATCTGTACCTTTGATGCATTAAGTGTTTTAACAATATTATGAATCAAGGAACAGTAAAATTTTTCAACGACACCAAAGGTTTTGGTTTTATCAAAGAAAACAATTCAGATCAAGAGTACTTTGTACACGTATCTGGTTTAGTTGACGAAATCAGAGAAAATGACGAAGTAGTTTTTGACCTTCAAGAAGGAAGAAAAGGACTAAACGCCATCAACGTAAAACGCGCTTAGTCTTTCATATAAAGACTTTTCACAGAAAAGCCTCTCCATAAGGAGAGGCTTTTTTTATTCCCTGTTTTAGGCCTGTTTTTCTGAAAACAAGCCTAAAACAGAAACGCTTAGCTATTTATAGTAATCCTTCCGCAGCTATTTAAAACTTGGTTTACCTAAGCATCTGAATCTTAAGCGTTTCTTATTTACCTTAGCAAAATCTGTTATTTCAACCTAGGTTCTTTCGCCATGACTTTCCGGATTTCCGCTGTTCTACTTCTCTTCCTGTGGGCTTTTTCCTCCGCACTTTCGGCACAAAATTTTTCTTTAGCTGATGTAAAAGCATACCCCTTTCCCAATGAATTAACAGCCGCCGCGCAAGGATCACGCATTGCATGGGCCGTAAATGAAGAAGGGAAACGAAACGTCTACGTCGCCGAAGGCCCAGCTTATAAGGCTCGCAAACTAACGGCTTTTAACCAAGACGATGGCCAAGAAATCAGCAGTTTACGGCTATCGCCGGATGGGCAATGGGTGTTGTTTGTGCGTGGCGGCGACCACGGTTCCATCTGGGGTGTCAAAGAACCAGTTAACCCCTCGGCCCATCTTTTCCCGGAGAAGGTTCAAATTTGGGCCATGCCTTTTACTGGTGGCGAATTAAAATCTTTAGGCGATGGCGCTAATCCCGTTATTTCTCCCGACAGCAAACAAATCACGTTCACCAAAAGCGGCCAAATTTGGGCGATTCCTTTGGATGGTTCTGCTCCTGCCAAAATGCTTTTTAATGCCAGAGGCAGCAACGGGGCCGTGGAGTGGTCGCCAGACGGGAAAAAGTTGGCTTTTGTGTCCAGCCGTGGCGACCATTCTTTTGTGGGCGTTTATACCTTCGGAGATTCTGTAATTTCCTGGTTGGCTCCTTCTTTTGCCCGAGACCGGTCGCCGCGTTGGTCGCCCAACGGTCAGCAGATTGCCTTTATTCGTTCGCCGGGATCGGGCGGTGCGCCAGATTCCATTTTGGTCCGTAGGCATCAGCCATGGGCTATTTATATTGCCGATGTAGCCTCGCAAAAAGCCACTAAACTATGGCAGAGTCCCAAAACGTTGTACGGCTCAGTGCCCAGAACCAATGGCGGGGCAAATTTGCACTGGGCCGCGCACAACCGGATTGTGTTTATGTCGCACCAAAACAGCTGGCCGCTTATGTATTCCATCCCCGCCACCGGCGGACAAGCGGTGCTCCTAACACCGGGCGCTTTCATGGCGGAGCACGTTCAACTAAGTCCTGATAGAAAGTTTCTGGTATTTAGCGCTAACACCGGCCCGGACAAGCATGACATTGACCGCCGCCACATCGCCCGCGTGTCCGTAGACAAAGCCGATATGGAAGTGTTGACTCCAGGCAGCGGGCTGGAATGGACGCCTTTTGTAACCGGAGACGGAAATTCCATCGCCTATATTAGTGCCACGGCCACGCGCCCTCCTTTGGCCACCGTAATGTCTTTAAAGAAAGGGAAACCCCAACTTTTAGGGCAAAACTTGATTCCGGCCAAATTCCCTTTGGCGGCCTTAGTAGTCCCCAAACCCGTTACTTTTCAAGCTGCGGACGGCACTACCATCCACGGACAATTATTTGAACCTGCCAAACGCGCTGGCAAGCGCCCCGGCGTGGTGTATGTGCACGGCGGACCATCGCGGCAAATGTTATTGGGTTGGAATTATTCTGATTATTACGCCAATGTGTATGCCTTAAACCAATACCTGGTGAACCAAGGATTTACCGTGCTTTCAGTTAACTACCGCTTGGGCATTGGGTACGGATATGATTTCCACCAAGCCAAAAAAGGCGGCGAAGAAGGTGCTTCTGAATATCAGGACGTAAAAGCCGCTGGCGAATGGCTGGCCCGTCAACGTGATATAAATCCCGCGCAGATTGGAATTTATGGCGGTTCTTACGGCGGTTATTTAACGGCCATGGCCTTGGCCCGAGATTCTAAATTATTTGCAGCGGGCGTAGATATTCACGGCGTTCATGATTTAACCACCGGCAGCACGCAGCGCGTTTTGAACCCAGATAGGTTTGAGCGGGCGCCAGACGCTGAGTTGGCTACTAAAATTGCTTGGGAATCATCGCCTACGGCGGATGTAAAAACCTGGACCTCGCCTGTGCTTATCATCCACGCCGATGATGACCGGAACGTAGAATTTCCGCAAAGCACCGATTTGGTAAATAGACTGGAGGCCCAAGGCGTACCGTACGAAACGATGGTTATTGTAGACGACACTCACCACTGGATGAGCCACCGCAACGCGCTATTAGTTGGTCAGGCTACCGCCGATTTTTTCAGAAAGATGTTTTTACCTTCATCTAAAAAGGCAGAACCTAAAAAATAGCGTAAATTGCAGCTAAACAATTAAAAACACGCTAAGCTTGGCTTTTGAGATAGCAAAGGAAAAATT
Source organism: Cytophagales bacterium (assembly GCA_038241905.1). Classification (GTDB taxonomy): domain Bacteria; phylum Bacteroidota; class Bacteroidia; order Cytophagales; family Hymenobacteraceae; genus Nibribacter. The sequence continues at coordinate 3,447 of JBBSSO010000112.1, forward strand.
GCTTGATGCGACTTAGCTGTTTTCGGCCTGTTTTTATAAAAACAGGCCGAAAACAGGATTAACTTTTGCTTACCATTTTACCCGGAATTCTAACTTTCACGAAGAAGACATGGCAGACTGGAAAAAATACTTGAAAAAAATTGGCTTGGCTGGTTTCTTATTTTTCCTGATAAAAGGACTAATCTGGATATTTATTTTTGTAGGCGGAGCAAAATTTTTATTTGACTAAGCCCCAGAAATCGTATTCATTAAATACCTGCTGATTTATGTTTGTCATTGGCACGCTGTTACCTCCCCCAAAAACAGCATTGCTTACGCTAAAAATTATCTATTTCCCTTTTATTCCATTCTCCATCGCCTGAGTGCCACCTAACCCTTTGCCGCATGCCAACTCCTTTTTTATCCTCCGTTATTACCGGTTCCGGCAGCTTTACGCCGGCCAACGTAGTGCCCAACGATGCTTTTCTACAAAACGAATTCTATGATATTGCCGGTAAAAAACTAGAGAACACTAACGAGGTCATCATTCAGAAATTCAATCAAATTACAGGAATCCGGGAAAGGCGCTACGCGGATGGCGACATGGTGGCCTCTGACTTAGGTTTTCTAGCCGCCCAAAAAGCCCTGGAAGACGCCGCTATTGACCCCGAAACGCTGGACTACATTATTGTAGCACATAATTACGGTGATGTAAAATTAAATACGGGCCGGGTGGACATGGTGCCGTCTTTAGCGGCTAGGATCAAGCATAAACTCCAAATTGCCAACCCCTATTGCGTGGCCTATGATTTGCCTTTCGGCTGCCCTGGTTGGGTACAAGGTCTTATTCAGGCCCATTATTTTTTGCAGTCCGGCGATGCCAAGAAGATCCTAGTTATTGGCACGGAGACCCTTTCACGGGTTTCAGATCCGCATGACCGCGACAGCATGATTTACTCAGATGGCGCCGGGGCGGTGGTATTAGAAGCCCAGCAAACGGAAACTAAAATAGGTATTCTGGCGCACTTGACCGTCTCAGATACTAAAACACAGGCCCATTGGCTTAACGCCGCAACTTCTAACAACCAAGCAGCAAACCAAGAGGATTTATTTATTAAGATGGATGGTCGTAAGATTTATGAGTACGCTCTCACTACGGTCCCGCAAGTAATTAAGGATGTCATAACCAAAGCTGGTCTTACGTTGACAGACATTCAGAAAGTGCTCATTCACCAGGCCAACGAGAAAATGGACGAGGCCATGTTAGAACGCCTTTTTAAACTTTACGGCATCGGAGCAAAAGAAATTCCAGCCGATATTATGCCGATGACCATTAATACGCTAGGCAATAATTCCGTCGCTACGCTGCCTATTTTATATGATTTGGTAAAAAAAGGCCAGTTAGGAAATCATTCCCTGGAAAGTGAAGCGCCGGTGGTGTTTGCCTCCGTTGGTGCGGGCATGAACGCCAACGCCGTGGTTTACCGCATGCCTTAATACGTTAACTGCATGAACATTGGCATAGTGGGTGGCGGTATCGCTGGACTTTCTGCCGCTTTGGCGCTTCAAAACATAGGAATCAACGCTACAGTTTTTGATGCAGCTCCCAAATTTGCCCCGGTTGGAGCAGGTTTAGCGCTGGCGGCCAACGCCATGAAAGGTTTTCAGCGATTGGGAATTGCGGATCAGGTTATTGCTGAGGGAAATTGCCTAGACGGCTTTCATATTTTAGATGCAAATGGTCGCTTAATAAACCGCACCGACAGCCGGGCCATGAGCGAAAAGTACGGTCTGGATAATTTTGTAATTCACCGCGCCAACCTGCATGCTGTCTTGCTTAAACAATTGCCAGCCGCATCGCTGCTGGTAAACAAAAAGGCGATTCGGTCTTCCTCTTACGGCCATGGTGTGACCCTCCATTTTCAAGATAATACAACCGCAGACTTTGACCATATTCTGGTGGCCGATGGACTGCACTCTGCGGTACGGCAACAGCTTTTACCTGCTGCTAAACCTCGTTACGCCGGGTACACCTGTTGGCGAGGCGTCATTGATAATCCGGGTTTTACGGCGCAATACGCTTCTGAAACGTGGGGCAAAGCCGGCCGCGTGGGCTGGACGCCACTGGCGCATGAAAAAATCTACTGGTTTGCTTGCATCAACGCTCCTGAGAATGACCCCGCCATGCGCGACATGACCGCGCAGGGCTTGCAGAAGCATTTCAGAAACTACCACGCTCCTATTCCGGAATTGTTTGCCCACACAAAACCTGAGGAATTACTCTGGCATGACATTCATGATGTAGCTCCCATTTCTAGGTTTGCTTTTCAAGATATACTTCTGCTGGGCGATGCGGCACATGCTACCACGCCCAACATGGGCCAGGGTGCTTGCCAAGCCATAGAAGATGCCGTGGTGCTAGCCGATGAACTTCGGAAAGATTTTAATTTCAACGCAGCCGCCCAGCGCTTTGAGAAACGTCGCATTCCCCGCACCCGCTGGATTACGAAGCAATCGCGGTTCTTGGGTGAAGTAGCGCAATCTACCAACCCTATTGTTATAAGTGCGCGCAACTTTATGCTTCGTCATTTGCCTCAAGCCGTTAATGAAAAACAATTAGAAAAAGTGTACCGCGTAGATTTTTAGGCGATGGTTTAGTGTGAAGTAAAACTACTCTTTAAAAGCTTTACTAAATGAAGGAATTTCCGCAAACACAGAGGCTTTTTTTCCTATTACTACACCTGGCGTTCTAAAATCCAAACTAAGATTGCTTCCGCAGTAATTACTCCCCTATCAATCACGTTTGAATTTGGTTAAATATCACCGCTGTTTTCGGCCTCTTTTTTCAAAAACAAGCTGAAAACAGAATAATACTGGCAACCAAAGACCTTCGAGTTATTTCAACCAACTTAAATTGTA
>JBBSSO010000113.1:0-6280 GCA_038241905.1 Cytophagales bacterium
CACGGACCGATGACGTTCTCGGGCATCGTTAGTTTTAGTACCTATGCCGGTAATTTAAAAGGTTTCCCGATTGATGCGCGCGCCTTGCTAGTGGAATACCAGGGCCTGCAACGGCAGCGCGAATTTTATAGCCCGCAATATGGCACTGAAGCAGAGCAGAACAGCCGACTGCCAGATTTGCGCACGCTTCTTTATTGGGCTCCCACCCTCCAAACTGACGCCGCTACCGGCAAACAAAACGTGCAGTTCTTCACCTCAGACCAGAAAGGCAAGTACCAAGTAGTGGTGCAAGGCATGACACCAGACGGGAAGGTTGGTTATACTACGCAAACCTTTGTGGTGAAATAATTTGCCTAGAGAAACTCTGGAAAAGCCAGCTTAGAAATGAGTTGGCTTTTCTGTTTTCGGCCTGTTTTTTAAAAAACAGGCCGAAAACAGCTGCCTGAACTAAATGCAATGCTAGCGTCCACAAGCTGCCTCTCAAACTTATCTCCGTTTTTTAAACCTGCTCTAAACCTAAGCGAATAGGAAAGGGTATACTCTAGAAAATCCTTAGGAATGGCTTACATAGATTACTACAAGGTACTGGGCATTGATAAAAAGGCGACGGAGGCACAAATCAAAAATGCCTATCGGAAACTCGCCCGTAAATACCACCCCGACGTGAACCCCAATGACCAGAATGCCAATAAAAAGTTTCAGGAAATAAACGAAGCCAACGAAGTACTAAGCGACCCAGAGAAACGCAAAAAGTACGACCAGTTCGGTGAAAATTGGCAACATGCGGATACCTACGGACAAGCAAATCAACAGCAGCGCAGCAGAAACTCCGGAGGCGGGGCGCCGGGCGGAAATCCTTTTAGCGGCTTTGGCGGTGGAGAAGATTTCTCAGACTTTTTTGGATCTATATTCGGGAACGGCGGTTCGGGCCAAGGGCGACAGACCAAATACCGGGGGCAAGATTACCAGGCAGAACTGCACCTGAACCTGCAAGATATCTTGCAAACGCATAAACAAACCCTCACCGTAAACGGCAAAAATATCAGAATTACTGTTCCGGCTGGGGTAGATAACGGGCAGACCATCAAAATTGCGGGGTATGGCAGCCCCGGTCAAAACGGCGGGCCTGCCGGCGATCTTTTCCTTACGTTCCTGATAAAAGACGATGCCACCATCAAACGAGATGGCAAGAATTTGTTTGTCACCACGTCCATTGACCTGTACACCGCCGTGCTGGGCGGCGAAATAATGGTGGACACCCTAACCGGAAAAGTAAAGCTGCAGGTAAAGCCTGAAACGCAGAACGGCACCAAAGTAAAGCTGAAAGGCAAAGGGCTGCCCGTCTACAAAAAGGAAAACGAGTTTGGTGACCTAATTATCACTTATGAGGTACAAATTCCGACCAATCTGACCGAGAAACAAAAAGAACTGTTCAAAGAACTGTCACAATCTTAACCTTTGCCCATGAATCAGCCAAGAGAAGAATTGATAGAGGCAACTGTATTCTGTGCGTACCACCAGGTAGCGCATTCTTTTGTTTATTCCCTGGAAGAAAACGGGTTAGTAGAACTCGTCATCTTTGAGGAACAAAAGTATATCCCAAAAGCTCAATTGCCCCAGCTAGAAAAAATCATCCGGCTGCACCAAGAGCTAGAAATTAACCTTTCAGGGGTAGAGGTGGTCATCCATATGTTGCACCGCATGGAGCAACTACACCAGACCGTAACCAACCTAGAAAACAGGTTGCGACGGTATGAAGGGTAGGCAAAAAAATGAAAGCCTGAGTGCCCTTTTTACATGAAGCCATGCCAGTTGTTTTTAGCGTGTTTCTGAAAAAAAACGGCTCTAAAATGCAGCAATAAATTCCCAGGTCAAAATTAAAAAATCATCTAAGAAACAGGCATTGACTAGCCTGGTGCGTTTGTTTAAGCCTCTAAATAGAAGAAGCCCGACCAAATGGCCGGGCTTCTTCTATTATAAAATTACAGATTAGTTGTTTGAGTTTCCGTAGCGCTTACGCTCGTTCTCATCTAAGTAAATCTTCCGCATTCTAATGCTCTTCGGCGTTATTTCCAGCAGTTCATCCTTCTGGATGTATTCCATGCCTTCTTCCAACGAGAATTGTTTCTTAGGTACAATTTTCACGTTGTTGTCAGAGCCGGAAGCCCGCATGTTGGTCAGCTGCTTGCCTTTCTGAATGTTCACGGTTAGGTCGTTCTGACGAGAGTGCTCGCCAATGACCATGCCCATGTACACTTCCTCGCCTGGGTCAACGAAGAACACGCCGCGGTCCTGCAATTTGTCAATGGAGTAAGCCGTTCCCGGGCCATTATCCATCGCAATCAAGGAACCATTAATACGGCCTGGAATTTGGCCTTTATACGGCTCATACGCCTGGAAGCGGTGGTTCATAATGGCTTCACCAGCGGTAGCGGTCAAGACGTTGTTTCTCAAACCGATCAAGCCCCGCGCCGGAATGTTGAATTCCAAGTGCTGCAAGTCACCCTTCGGCTCCATGATGGTTAAGTCACCTTTGCGCTGTGATACCAGTTCAATCACCTTACCAGCAGACTCTTCCGGAACATCTACTACCAGGTGTTCCATCGGTTCCATTTTTTGGCCGTCAATTTCTTTGAAAATCACCTGTGGCTGACCTACTTGGAACTCATAGCCTTCACGGCGCATGGTTTCAATTAGTACAGACAAATGGAGAATACCACGTCCGTACACCAAGAAAGTATCTTCTTTGTCGGTCTCGTCTACGCGCAGGGCTAGGTTTTTCTCCATCTCCTTGAACAGACGGTCACGCAGGTGGCGCGATGTCACAAACTTGCCTTCTTTCCCGAAGAAAGGAGAGTTGTTGATGGTAAAGAGCATGTTCATGGTTGGCTCATCAATAGAGATGCGCTCCAACGGCTCTGGGTTCTCAAAATCAGCCAAGGTATCGCCAATCTCAAAGCCTTCAATACCGGTAACGGCGCAGATTTCGCCCGCAGATACAGACTCCACACCTACTCGGCCTAGGCCTTCAAATACCTGTAGTTCTTTGATTTTTACTTTCTTGATAGAACCATCGCGTTTGCAAAGGCTCATGTTGGCGCCTTCTTTTATGGTTCCGCGTTTAACGCGTCCAATAGCGATACGGCCCACAAATGAAGAGTAATCTAAGGACGTAATCTGCATTTGAGGCGTGCCTTGCTCAGAAGGAGCCGGCGGAATCACGTTGATGATGGCGTCTAGCAACGGAATAATGTTGTCCGTTGGTTTCTGCCAGTCAGTGCTCATCCAGCCTTGCTTGCTGGAACCGTAGATGGTCACGAAGTCCAGTTGGTCTTCAGTGGCATCTAAGTTGAACATCAGGTCGAACACCATTTCGTGTACTTCATCTGGACGGCAGTTTTCTTTGTCCACTTTGTTGACCACCACAATGGGCTTCAAGCCTAAATCAATGGCTTTGCCCAGCACGAAACGAGTCTGCGGCATGGGGCCTTCAAAGGCATCTACCAATAGAATAACGCCATCCGCCATTTTAAGCACGCGCTCCACTTCGCCTCCAAAGTCAGCGTGACCAGGGGTGTCAATAATGTTAATCTTAACATTATTGTACCGCACTGATACGTTCTTTGAAACGATGGTGATGCCGCGTTCCCGCTCCAGGTCGTTGTTGTCCAGGATGAGGTCGTCGAAATGTTGGTGAGCGTCAAAAATCTTTGAGGCGTGGATAATTTTGTCTACCAGCGTGGTCTTACCGTGGTCCACGTGGGCAATAATCGCGATGTTGCGGATACTTTGCATTCAGAGTTATTTTCAGGCCGCAAAGATACGTAATTTCTCAGGTTTTTTAATATTTTAATTTTAAAAAGCCTTTGGTCCAATAACTTACGGGGTATGTGGTTGTTTTATTTGACGGAAGGCTATGTTATTAAGTTTCGGAATATCGGCGAATGGGCCTTTTTTTCCTCAAAAAGAGCTAAAAACTCATCACCAGAACCGTTTCAGGCATTTACAAATATCATCTGTTCTTAAGTTAAAATATTTGAAAAAAATCCTTAGCCATATTCCTTGGCTGCTAACAGACTAAGAGCAGGGTTGAATTTTCTTTATGCGCTACAAGCAGGCTTCTAAAGAACCTGACTTTGCATTTTTCTCTCACCATAGCGCTGCTATGCTGTTCAAAGTTTGCTTCGCCAGAACCTATTGCTTCCTGTTTTTGCCTGCGAAACTAAAATTTAAAAAAGCTCTAAGCAGTTATTTAACTCGGAACCCAACTGTTAGTTCATGTGACCCGGAGCTATGGTTGCGCAAGGGCGAAACCGTCAAATCATACGAGTAGGACACTTGGTACTGCTCCCGGAACTGGAAGCCAACCAAGCCCACCAGGGCATCTTGGGTACGGTAGGAAAGTCCCGCCCACACGTGGTCGTCATACTTGGTTTTCTGCCGTCTGGTAAAGTACTTGGTGGCTTTAAGGTTCAAGTCTGCCTGAATTGGGGCGGGGTGGGCGTACTTCAGCAAGACCGACGGAGACAGTGTAATGGTCCGGTTTACAGCATAGTGGTACCCTCCTGAAACGAAAAGGTGCCGGGTTAGGTGACTGGCGGCATTGGAGTTCTCCACGCTGAAGAATTTGTTGCCCAACACCTGGAACAGAGAAACACCAACGAAATATTCATTACTGTGCAGGTACGTACCCAAGCTCATGTCTGGCATAAAGGCGTTCAACATACCGCCGCTCGTTACCGGGTCTATGGCGTTAGAGTTGTCTGCCAATTGAATTTTATTTGGGTTAAATCGAAATTGCTGAAACCCAGCAAAAATGCCTGCCGAAAGATAAAGATCTCGGGTAAGCGGTACGTGGTACGCGTAAGACAACAAGGCGGCGGTGCGGGTGGTAGGGCCGGTAATGTCTGTGTAGGCGTATCCGCCCGCTCCGTGGTAAGCTTTCACGCTCCGCTGGCCCCGGCTTCTCTTTTTCTGGAAAAGAGCTGTTTCGGCACTCAGGTAAATGGTGGTAGGCGCTCCTTCAAACCCCACCCATTGGTTTCGGAAACCGGCTTTGAACGCCAAGTCCTTGTCAAAACCCGTTACCGCTGGGTTAAGTAAATAATAATTGGTCATGTACTGGCTGTACAACGCTTTTTGCTGCGCTGCCGCAACGGTGGCGCAAAGCAGAAAGCAGCAAAGAATTAAATGTTTTTTCATAAGTCGTTTCCTTATAGAATTAACGCATGATGGTCACTGATTTTTTGATTGCAGGCTCTCTGCCCCCCAACTCTATGATGGTATAGTAGGTGCCAACCGGCAAGGCTTCGCCGTTGTAGGTGCCGTCCCAAGCTTTCTTGTACCCCTCAGATTCAAATACCAGGTTGCCCCAGCGGTTGTACACGGCTACTTTACAATTGGGGTATAAACTAGGGAGGTTTTTCAGAACCCAAAGGTCGTTGATACCGTCGCCATTGGGCGTAAACCCATTCGGAATCTCAATTTTAGAGAGGTCGTTTACTGCCGGAGCTTCCTCAATCTGGAAAGATGCCGTTGCCTGACAGCCTTTGCTATCCTGTACCACCAACGTGTGCGTGCCTACGCTCAGCCCTAGGAAAGTAGTGGCGGAGGAAAACTGCCCATCGTCAACTTTATAAGTAAAGGGGGCGGTTCCACCCGTGAGAGAGGCAATGGTGGCAGTACCGTCATTTTCCGTCAATGCAGACTGGGTCAGGACCGTCATACTTACCTTCATCATTTCCGGCTCATTCACCTCTACTGTGCCCAAGTTGGCACTGCACCCGGCCCCAGATTTAAGGATGATCTGGTACGTTCCTTTAGCCAAATTGGTGAAGACAGAGTCTTTCTGGAAGGTATTTCCGTTGTTGACACTAAACTCCACCTGATTGCCCCAGCCTGTGGTCGAGAGAACAATACGGCCGTTTGCTTCTCCGGCGCAGGTTACATCCGTCACCGAAACCACTTTGCTTTCAATGGAATTCACTGTGGCGTTAGCGGAGATGGTACAGTTCGCGGCATCTTTTACTGTTACAGTGTATGTGCCGGCCGAAACGCGGAAAGTAGTGCTGGCGGTGAACGTAATACCGTCTACCGAATAGGTGTATGGAGCTTGTCCCCCGGAAATCTGGCCAATACTAATCTGGCCGGTTGTCTGGGCGCAGGAAGGTTGGGTAACCGAAAGCTGAACCTGGGTCATTGGGGCAATACTGCCCACCGAGACCGGTTGAACCTTAACGCAACCGCTGGCATCCTTCACCGACACACTGTAGGTACCTAC
>JBBSSO010000114.1:0-6248 GCA_038241905.1 Cytophagales bacterium
AACTATCGGGCCAAGGACATGAGGTGGTGCTGGTAGAAAAGAAAAGATATCCTTTCCATAAAGTGTGCGGCGAGTATATTTCAAACGAAGTGCTCCCCTACCTCACTTCTTTGGGCGTTGACATTGCGGCTTTATCGCCGGCCCGGCTTACGCATTTTAACGTATCATCGCCCCGGGGCACTACTTTGCAAACCCCGCTTGATTTAGGCGGTTTTGGCGTGAGCCGATACCGGTTGGACCATTATCTGTTTGAGCTGGCCCAGCAACGCGGCGTAGAATTTAGGCAGCAAGTGAGCGCCACCCATGTATCTTTTCAAGAAGAGGTGTTTTCGGTAACGCTTTCTGATGGGGAAACGCTGCAGGGGGCCGTGGTGATTGGGGCGTACGGCAAACGCAGCAACTTAGACCGCACGTTTAACCGCGCTTTTTTTGAGGAACGATCGCCTTATTTGGCCGTGAAATACCACCTGCGTACTTCTTTGCCGAAGGATGTTATTTCGCTGCATAATTTTAAAGACGGCTACGCGGGCATTTCGGCAGTGGAAGATGACCGGTTTTGCTTCTGCTATTTAACCACTCGGCAGAATCTTAAAACGTACGGCAGCATTCCGGAGCTAGAAAACCAAGTACTGCGCAAAAACCCTCGGCTGGCAGATATTTTGAGTAATAGTGAGTCTTTATACGCGCAACCAGAGGTGATTAATGAAATTTCTTTTCGACCGAAGGCCTGCGTAGAAAACCACGTGCTCATGGCCGGCGATGCGGCCGGACTTATAACGCCACTTTGCGGCAACGGCATGGCCATGGCTATTCATGCGGCTAAGTTTGCCGCCGAGGAGACCGCGCTCTTCTTAAATGGCCACCAAACCAGAGCGCAGCTGGAAGAAAATTACGCCACGCGGTGGCAACGGCAGTTTGGTTTCCGGCTCCGGACGGGCCGCTTGGTGCAGCAATTGTTTGGGCACCCGGTGCTGTCAGAAATTGCGGTAACCGGGTTGAAAATGGTGCCGGGCGCCGTGCAAGCCATCATGCGGCGCACGCACGGCCAACCTTTTTAACGTCATCGCCTGAAAAAATAAAACCTGAACCCCAGCCAAAGAGTAAGCAAAGCATGAAAGTGTCTAGCGTTCTAAAAAGATATTTTCTCAAATTTAATCTCCAACAGAATTCTCCGCTGTTTTAGGCCTGTTTTTCTAAAAACAGGCCTAAAACAGCGGAGAAGCGAGGGATTACCGGGTTGGTTTGGTGCTTGGCGGCAAAACGTTTTCGTGTTTTCTTGCTATTCTGCCAAACAATCTTCCCTCATATTTGCTTATACTTACCGTATGAAGAGTTATCTCTGCGCCATCGGCACAGCCAATCCCCCCCACGTCTTGCCGCAGCAGAAAATAGCTGACTTCATGGCCGAAGCTCTTCAGTTTGACGGCCCCAATACCCGCAAACTAAAAGCCCTTTACCGCGTGTCTGGCATTGAGCAGCGCCACACCATTTTACCCGATTACGGGCGCGAAAACGGCACTTTTGACTTTTATCCTAATACGGTTGGTTTACAGCCTTTTCCGTCGGTTGGGGCCAGAATGAAGGTTTTTAGGGAAGAAGCTTTGCCCCTTTCCGTGGCCGCTGCGCAAGATTGTCTGGCTCAAGTGCCCAATGTTTTGCCAGAACACATTACCCACCTCATTACGGTTTCTTGCACGGGCATGTACGCCCCTGGTCTAGACATTGAACTGGTCAAAGAACTAGGCCTTAACACTCACGTGGAACGGACGTGCATTTACTTTATGGGCTGCTACGCCGCTTTTAACGCTCTAAAAGCCGCCGATGCTATTTGCCGGGCCAACTCAGACGCCCGCGTTCTGATTGTTTGCACTGAGCTTTGCACCCTCCATTTTCAGAACAAACCCGACCATGACAACCTGGTTTCTAACGCCTTGTTTGCCGATGGTTCTGCCGCCGTATTGGTCAGCTCAGAGCCGCTTTCAGACTTTTCTTTACAAGTAGATGCGTTTCACTGCGATTTGGCTTTCTCCGGCGAAAAGGAAATGGCCTGGCACATCCATGATTTTGGGTTTGAGATGACGCTTTCTTCCTACGTGCCCACTTTAATTAAACAGGGCATTGGCCAACTTACCCAGACGCTGCTTCAAAAATTAAAATTGCCTCTAGCAGATATTTCTTTGTTCGCCATCCATCCCGGCGGGAGAAAAATTTTAGAGGTGATTGAAGAGGCTCTGGGCATTACCAAAGAACAAAATCAGGCGGCTTACCAAGTGCTCCGGCAGTACGGCAATATGTCCTCGGCCACGGTGCTGTTTGTGTTGCAAACCCTGTGGCAACAAGCCCGCGCAGAAAAACACGGCGCGCCCTTGCTCAGTTTTGCCTTTGGCCCCGGCCTAACGCTTGAATCCATGTTATTGTCGGGGCACCATGTTTAAGCACCGCTCTACGGAGCTGGAGCTCATGGATGACCTTACCCTGGCGGGCGATGCTTTGCGTCAAAACCTGCAAGAGCTAGAGTTCATCAACCATTGGTTGGGCGGCCATGAGGTGGTTAGAAATGCACTAAACCAAGTTGCGGCAGCGGCGTTTCCGGGCTCTTTTTCGGGAAACAGGCTTAAAATAGCGGACTTGGGCAGCGGCGGCGGCGATACCTTAAAAATGGTTGCGCGATGGGCTCGGCAGAAAAAACTGATCGTAGAATTGGTCGGCATTGACGCCAACGCTTTTATGGTAAATTACGGCACGCAACATTGCCAGCAATACCCAGAAATCTCATTCCGGCAAGCCGATGTTTTTTCGGCAGAATTTGCCGAGCAGGAATTTGACATTGTCATTTGCAGCCTGTTTCTGCATCATTTTACAGACCAATCCCTGATTGAATTATGCGCGCGCCTAAAAAACCAAGTGCGCCTGGCCGTGGTTATCAACGACCTGCATCGGCACGCGCTGGCTTACTATTCTATAAAAGGACTCACTCGGCTTTTCTCCCGCTCTTACCTCGTTAAAAACGACGCCCCTTTATCAGTGAAGCGGGCGTTTAGAAAAGCGGACTGGCAGCATATATTACAAAAAGCGGAAGTCAAAGTGTACCAGCTCCGGTGGCGTTGGGCGTTCCGATGGCAACTTGTTTTTGGTCCAATTTTGGAAAAACAGCCTGAAAACCAGAAAATTATCGTATCTTAAAGCTGTTGATGGTTTTGCCGTTCCGGGCTTAGCTTTCCTTCGGATACCGAAACCCCGGTAAACCCAGAAGCTGACCTACACTAAACCGGCAGACCGATTGTTTTACCAATTTCACGTCCATGGCCCGAAGTTCTAGTAAACACTCTCTTCAGTTTTGGCTCCTGTTGGTAGCCTCCATTTTGCTAGCTGCTATGGTCATCAGCCTTTTTTTAAAAGTGGTAAAGGTGATGCTGTACCTTTTATTAGTGCTGGTGTTAGTGCCCATCATTTACCTAGCTCTAAAAAAAGTAGTCCATAAATTTAGAAGCTCCGCCGCCAAACTAAAATCCCGAGATTAAGAATTGGTATTTAACAAGCTGCCGCAAATTGTTGCTTTCTTGGATAGGAGAGTTTTGGGTAACTTGTGTTTTAGGCCTGTTTTTCAAAAAGAAGGGTTAAAACGCCTTTTTGTAGGCAAATTGGCGTGATTTTAGTATTTGAATATTATACCAATTTTTGGTACATTTAAATCAAATAGTATCTAAATGAACAAAAACACATCAATATCTCTCGGAAATTATTTTGACCAATTCGTTCAAAGTCGAATAAAGGAAGGTCGATTTAAAAATGTCAGCGAAGTTTTACGCGCAGGATTAAGACTTTTAGAAGAAGAAGAAAGTAAAGTAACTGCATTGAAAAACGCAATTCAGGAAGGAATTGATAGCGGACTTTCACAAGATTTTGACCCAAAAAAACATCTTGAATCTCTAAAAGCAAAAAAACACTTTGATGGTTGAATTTAAATTAACCATTAAAGTTGTTGAGGACTTAACTAAAATTTGGGAGTATACGTGCGTGGTTTGGTCTGAGAATCAAGCCGACAAATATTACGAAATGCTAATTTCAAGCTGCCAACAAATTGCAGAGAATCCGCTTTTATGAGAAAACTATGACGGAATTACTCAAAGTCTATTCGGGGTCAAAACAAACCGACATATTATTTTCTACCGAATCTTAAATGAAAACCACGTTGAAATAACTAGAATATTACACGAAAGAATGGATTTAAAAAAAAGAATAACTGAATAAAATCTGCACACAACACAGTTTATAAGTTATGGCTTGGCCTTTGTCTACTTGGAAAATCCTCTGGATTTCTAATGCCAGTTTTATGTAGAGAGTTTCTTTCTAAAACACACCACAGCTCATACACATAACCGTTGGCTTGAGGTTTGAGTAGAAATATCAAATTGACTAAAATGCACGCTTATTAATCAGTAAGAGGAGAAATTCTATGACTAGAGAAGTTTTAATACAACGAACCATAGATAATCTATCAAAGCTTCCAACCCAAAAGTTAAAGGAGGTATCTGACTTTGCGGAATTTCTTTTAAGCAAATTAGAAGATAGGCTCTTAACTGAAGGAATCCAGAAGCTGACAAACAGTTCTAAATCTTTTCAGTTTCTCGAAGATGAGGAAGATTTATACTCCGAAGCTGATTTAAAAGAAAAGTACAAGTGAAAAAAGGTGATGTTTTACTCATACCATTTCCATTCACGGATTTAACGGGATAGAAGAATAGACCTGCATTGGTTTTAGTCACGACTGGTATAGACATAACAGTAGCTTTTATTACTTCTCAGATAAAGTGACAGGAAGAACACTATTTAAAACTTGAGCCATCTACCGAAAACGGCCTCAAAAAGACTTCCTTGGTTAGGCTTAGCAAACTGGCTACCATAAACAATGAGTTGGTTATTGGGAAATTAGGCAACCTGTCTGAGGCAGAAATTCAGCAGTTAAATAAAAACTTAATAAAGCTACTCCAACTCTAAAAGCAATAAGAAATTCCTGCCAACAAGGTACATAAGCCATGTTACGGCCGTCGGCCTCCGTCGCCGCTTAATCCAACCGGTAACACTGCTAGGTTTTAACCATCGCTTCTATTCCATTTCCCAATTTAAAAGAAAATCTGCTGCACCTGCCGAAAGGTGTTGGCATGGGCTTCAATAATATCTGCGATGCGGGTAGAATAACCGCCGCCCATGGTAACGCAAACCGGTACGCCGTGCGCATGGCAAAGATGGAACACCAACTGGTCGCGCTCGCGGCAGCCCGCGTGGGTCAGTTTTAATTTCCCCAATTTGTCTGATGCCAACACATCTACTCCACTTTGATAAAACACAAAATCTGGTTCTACTTGGTCCATGAGCCGGGGCAAATGTTGGTGCAGCAACTGCAGATATGCTTTATCTTCTATGCCATCAGGTAGCGGAATATCTAGGTCTGAGGTTTCTTTGCGCAGCGGATAATTGTTGCCGCCGTGCATGCTAAACGTAAAAACCCGCGGCTCTTGCGCAAAAATCTGGGCAGTACCGTTGCCTTGGTGCACGTCTAAATCTACCACTAAAATTTGCTGCGCTTGTTGGGTATCTAACAAATGCTGCGCCGCCAGCGCCTGGTCGTTGAGCAAGCAAAATCCTTCGCCCCGGTCCGTAAACGCGTGGTGCGTGCCCCCGGCAATGTTCATGGCTGCGCCAAACTGCAAAGCAAATTCAGCGGCTTGTACGGTGCCGCCCATAATGACAACTTCGCGGTCAACCAAAGCGGTAGAAAGTGGGAAACCAGTTTTCCTGATCTCAGCCGGACTCAGTTGCAAAGCACGCAGTCGGTTCCAATAATCGGCGTCATGTACCCGTATAATTTTATCATCGGCTAGGGCCGATGGTTGAAAGAAATTTGCATCCGTCACCGTGCCTTCGTACAAAAGTTGCTCGGGCAAGAGTTCGTACTTCAGCATCGGGAAACGGTGCCCTTCGGGCAATGTGTGCGCATATTGGCTAGACCAAGCAATTTTTAGCATCGTTCTACATCAAGATAAATTACAAAAACTACATCGCCTAAGAGAAGCCGCTACGCAAAGGTCTGCAAACCGCCGGGCGCCCGCAACATTCTTTACCGCAGGTAGTATAACAAGTAGCATTTCTTAAGCAACCGCTTAAGTGCTATTTTGATTATAAAACTAACCCTTGCTATGAAAAAATTATTCTTACTCTTGCTCACCGCTGGTACCATAAGTGCCGCT
>JBBSSO010000115.1:0-6230 GCA_038241905.1 Cytophagales bacterium
AAGAGTATTCCAGGGTTGGTTCAGGTAAGTATCTGGCAGCTTGCGGTTGTTGAAAGCCTGCACCCAAGCTGGCAGCTGGCTCATGTAGTAGGTGCTGGTAATCATGGCGCCGTTGCTGCCGTCAAACCAATAGGCGGCGTTGGCCGCGTGGCCCGCCGGCAAAATAGAGCCGCGGTCTTTCAGGCTCACCCCAATTACTTTGCTTTTCAAATTACTGACCAGGCGCAGCTCGTCGGTAATGGTAGAGGCAATCATGTTCACCGGCGACATTTGCCCGGCCGTGGAGGTACTGCCCACTGAGGTAACGCTTTTGTCTTCGGCGCAATAAATACTACGCCCCGTGGTGCGGTTAAACCAGTCATTGCCTACAATGCCGTGCATGGCCGGCGTGGTGCCGGTATAAATAGACGCGTGGCCTGGCCCGGTGTAAGTGGGGATGTAGTTGTAGTGGTTGTTCCTGAAATTGAAACCTTCGCGCAGCAGGCGCTTAAAACCTTGATCAGAATACTTGTCCCAGTAACGGTATAGGTAATCATAGCGCATCTGGTCTACCACAATGCCTACCACCAAGGTAGGTTTCTGCGGCATAACTATTTTATTCTTCTTGCGCTGCCCCGAAGCTGAGCCAGCCGCCGACAACCACAAAATGACCAGTACCCAGAGCGTAAGATTTGTTTTCCGCATGACTCTTATTTTTATATCAAGGTGTTGTTTTCGGCCTGTTTATCAAAAAACAGGCCGAAAACGTAAATATAACGCTTACCTCCTACTTATTTTATACCAATTGAAACCTTCAGTAATATGTAAAATTTGGCGCAGGTTCCACATTTCTTTAAAACTTCTTTAAACGCAAAGCGCCCATTTTTCAATGGGCGCTGCAATAATAGAAATTTATATGTTTTAGCGACTAGCAGCCAGCGCCTCTGCCCCGCCCACAATCTCCAGAATTTCAGTAGTAATAGCGGCCTGTCTGGTGCGGTTATAGGTTAGTTTCAATTGTTTCAACAGATCACCGGCGTTTTCGGTGGCCTTGTCCATCGCGGTCATACGCGCTCCGTGTTCTGATGCGTTAGACTCCAACACCGCTTTGTACACCTGTATCTTCAACGACTTAGGAATCAGCTGCTCCATGATTTCTTCTTTAGAAGGCTCAAAGATATAGTCAGACTCGCTTTGGTTTAGTTCTTCGGTGGCGGGTTTTTCCTGGATTGGCAAAAATTGCTCCGTCCGGACAAACTGCGTCGCTACGTTCTTGAACTCGTTGTACACTAGGTCAACCTGATCATAAACACCAGACTTAAAGGCATCCATGGCCTGCTCTGCGGCCACGCGCACGAGGTCAAATGAAAGGTTATTGAATACTTTGGTATAGTCGCCTACGAGGTCAAAAGAACGTTTTCCAAAAAATTCATGCCCTTTCTTCCCGATGGCCATGATGTCTACCTTACCGTTCTCGGCTAGGCGAGCGTAGCGTTCCTGAATCAAAAGCTGTACTGCTTTGTGCACGTTGCTGTTAAAAGCTCCGCATAAGCCTCGGTCTGAGGTAACGGCAATAATTAATACCCGCTGTACATCGCGCTTTTGCGCATAAACGTTGGTGTCTTCTTCTCCCTGTACAGAAGAAACGTTGGTCAAAATGCTGTTCAGGCGTTGGGCGTACGGACGCATGCGCATGATGTTATCTTGGGCTCTGCGCAGCTTGGCCGCCGCTACCATTTTCATGGCTTTGGTGATTTGCTGGGTAGAGCTGATGGAAACAATGCGGTTACGTACTTCTTTTAAACTAGCCATGGAACGTTAGTCAAGGGTTAACAAGCCAAGAGCCTCCGGATTTTACCGGAAGCTCCTGCCCTATTTTTGTTATTAGTTACGGTACTTAGCCGTTAATTCATGGGCTACCTGTCTGATCTCGTTGGTAACGCTATCATCCACTTTACCACTTTTCAGCGCATCTAAAACACCGCGGTGCTGCGCGTTCATGGTCATGGTGAAGTCTTTCTCAAAGTTACGCACTTCGTTTACCGGAACATCATCAAGCAGACCGTTGGTACAGCAGTAAATCATGGCTACCTGGTCTTCTACCGCTACCGGCGAAAACTGGGCTTGTTTCAACACTTCTAAGTTACGACGACCCCGCTCAATAATCAGCTTGGTAGCAGCATCTAGGTCAGAACCAAACTTAGCAAAAGCCTCCAGCTCACGGAACTGCGCTTGGTCTAGTTTTAAAGTACCAGCCACTTTTTTCATCGACTTAATCTGGGCAGAACCACCCACGCGAGATACCGAAATACCTACGTTAATGGCCGGCCGGATACCGGCGTTGAACAAGTTGGTTTCCAAGAAAATCTGACCGTCGGTAATAGAAATTACGTTGGTAGGAATATACGCAGAAACGTCACCCGCTTGGGTTTCAATAATAGGAAGAGCCGTTAGAGAACCGCCACCTTTTACCAAATGCTTGATAGACTCAGGCAAGTCATTCATGTTGCGGGCAATCTCGTCTGAGGCGTTAATCTTGGCTGCACGCTCCAGTAAACGGGAGTGAAGGTAGAAAACGTCTCCTGGATATGCCTCACGCCCTGGAGGGCGACGTAGTAACAAAGAAACCTCGCGGTAGGCAACGGCTTGTTTAGACAAGTCATCATATACCACCAAAGCCGGGCGACCGGTATCGCGGAAAAACTCGCCAATGGCAGCACCGGTGAAAGGCGCGTAGAATTGCAACGGAGCTGGGTCAGCCGCAGAAGCCGCTACCACCACGGTATAACGCATGGCACCCGCTTTTTCTAACGCATTTACAATCAAAGCTACCGTAGAGGCTTTCTGCCCGATGGCTACGTAAATACAATAAACGGGCTCACCGCGGTCAAAAAATTCGCCTTGGTTGATGATGGTGTCAATAGCCACGGCAGATTTACCCGTCTGGCGGTCACCAATAATCAATTCGCGCTGGCCACGGCCAATGGGAATCATGGAGTCAATGGCTTTGATACCCGTTTGCATGGGCTCATTAACCGGCTGGCGGAAAATTACGCCAGGGGCTTTGCGCTCAATGGGCATTTCATAGAGTTCGCCGGTCAAAGGACCTTTGCCATCTATGGGGTGGCCCAGCGTGTTTACCACACGGCCTACCATGCCTTCGCCTACTTTTACGGAGGCAATTTTATTTGTTTTCTTAACGGTATCGCCTTCTTTAACGTCGCTCCAGTCACCTAATAATACGGCTCCAACGTTATCTTCTTCTAGGTTAAGGACAAGGGCTTGCAGACCATTTTCGAACTCTAACAGCTCACCTGACTGCGCCTTAGACAAGCCATAAATACGCGCCACTCCGTCACCAACTTGCAGCACGGTACCAACTTCTTCTAGTTCAGCTTCTGTTCTGAAGTTTGACAGCTGTTCTCTTAAAATAGCTGATACTTCATCAGGTCTAACTTCTGCCATGATTATAGTTTAGTAATGTATGGATTTTCTTTAAAATTATTTTTCAATCTCTGCACGTTCGTCCGGATAGAATCATCTATCTGCTG
The DNA here is from genome assembly GCA_038241905.1 of Cytophagales bacterium. Taxonomy (GTDB): domain Bacteria; phylum Bacteroidota; class Bacteroidia; order Cytophagales; family Hymenobacteraceae; genus Nibribacter. The sequence goes on from JBBSSO010000115.1 coordinate 3,531, forward strand.
GTCTCCCACGCGCAACACGTAACCGCCAATCACGTCTGGGTTCACTAGTTCTTCTAGCTCCACAATTTTACCGGTTTGCACTTCTACTTTCTTCTGAAAAGAGGCGCGCAACGCCGGGGTAAGTGGCACCGCGGTGGTTACCGAGGCTTTTTGAATGCCTTTGAATTCATTGTACTGGGTTACAAACTCACGGGCCACTGACTCTAGCACTGCTTCGCGATTTTTCTGGGTAATAATCCGGAAAAAGGCAAGGCTCAGCGCTGTTACATCTTTGCCGAAAACGGCAGTTAGGATGGCCAGCTTTTTATCGTGCTTTACAATGGGGTTGCGCAGAACCAGGTGCAAATCGCGGTTAGCGTCCAGGGTTCTGGTGAAATACTGCATGTCTGCGTACATTTCTTCCAGAATTCCTTGTTCCTGGGCTAGCTCTAGCAGAGACTTGGCGTACCGGGAGGCAACTCGTATGTCTGACATTTCTTTTTCTTCGTGGTAAAACGGATTTGCTTCCTATCTGCCGGCGGGAAGCAATGCGCCAGAAACAGGGGCTTAGCTAAGATGCGTTTCTTTGAGGTACTCTTGCACCAACGCTTGCTGGGCAGATGTGTCTTGCAGTTCGCGTCTAATTAGCTTCTCGGCTATTTCAATAGACAGTTTGGCGGCCATGTTTTTGACTTCCGTCAAGGCAGCGCGTTTCTCGTTCTGGATAGACTCACGGGCTTGCTCCACCAACCGGTTTCCTTCTTCGGTGGCTTTGGTACGGGAGGTTTCTGCTAAAATATTAGCTGCCTCAGTGGCATCCTTTAAAATGCGATCACGCTCTAGGCGGGCATCGGCTAAAAGGCGCTCATTGCCCGCTTTCATGGCTTGCATTTCCAATTTGGCTTGCTCTGCCATGCGTAGGGCGTTATCAATAGACTGCTCACGCTCACGCAGGGCGGCCATAATAGGTTTCCAAGCTAACTTAGACAACAAGAAAAGTACCACTAAAAACGTGATACCCATCCAGATAAGGAGCCCAAGGTTAGGGGTTACTAATGGATTCATTTTTTTCTGTTTTTATATACTGGAGAGATTCCTTTTTCTAACTAGGCACTTCGCACTTCTTTATTGCCTTCTCCCTATCCAGACCAATCGTCTAGACGGGAGAAGGAAATAGATCATCTACTTGATGAAAGAAATTAGAAGGCAAACCACCACCCCAAAAAGGGCAACACCTTCAATAAGCGCAGCTGCGATAATCATCGCGGTCTGGATCTTACCACCGGCCTCTGGCTGTCTGGCGATAGCTTCCATGGCAGAGCCACCGATTCTACCGATACCCAAACCAGCGCCAAGCGCAACTAAACCAGCACCGATACCGGCACCCATAATCGCAAATCCTGCGCCTTCTGACAAAGCTTGAAGCAATAATGCTAACATAATAGTGTGTATATATAGTTGAAAAAAAAGGAATTCTGATTAATGTGCGTCTACCGCATAAGGACCATCGCCATGGCCCAAATCACTGTGGTTGTCATGCTCTTCTACCGCGCCACCAAAATACATGGCAGATAGCAGGGTAAAGATGTAGGCTTGTAGCAACGCCACAAAAAGCTCCAAAAAGTACATAAAGATAGCAAAGGCCACGCTTATAGGGGCGATGGCAACGCTCTCAAAAATGAAAATCAAGGAAAATAAACTCAAGATAATAATGTGGCCCGCCGTAATGTTGGCAAAAAGACGCACCATTAGGGAGAACGGTTTGGTAAAAATACCAATTACTTCTACCAACGGCATAATAGGAATGCCCCATTTTAGCCACCACGGCACACCGGGCGTGTTAAACACGTGCCCCCAATAAGACTTGTTGCCACTAAAAACGGTGATTAGCAAGGTAAGCGTGGCCAAGATTAACGTAACCGCAATGTTACCGGTTAAGTTAGCCCCGCCCGGTACCAAGCCCAATAAGTTGTTAAACCAGATAAAGAAAAACACCGTCAAGAGGTAGGGCATAAAACGCTCATACTTAGGACCAATGTTGGTTTTGGCAATCTCGTCGCGGATAAAGATGATGATGGGTTCAAAGAAAGACTGCATGCCGCTAGGCGCTTGGTTGCGGTTTTTCTTGTAGGCTCCAGCAATAGATACAAACACCACAAACAACAGCAGCACGCTCACCAGCATGGACGCCACGTTTTTGGTGATAGAAAGGTCAAACGGGCCTACTGGTTTAATTTCACCGTCGGCGGTGGCTACGGTTCTGGCCTGGCCGTTGGCGTCTGCGTAGTAAATATGGCCGTGTTCCATGATGTAGCCTTTGTAGGGCTGCAATTCATGGTTGGCGTTGTAAAAGTTAGAGGAAGAGAACACATCCCAGCCATTTTCTCCGTTTAAGATAACGGGCAAAGGTAGTACTAGGCCATCGGCAAAATGCCAAGAATAATCATCACCAATGTGGTGCATGATCATTTCGCCGGGCATAAACTTGCCGCCTTCTGCGGATTCTTGCGCCTGGGCCGAGAAACCAAGAAGGACAAACAGGAAAACAAATATCTTCTTCATTCAGAGCAGGTTAAAAGCAACTAGCAGGAAAAGGCAAGCACTTCCTTATAATGGCTTTTTCGAATTTCGGCGCAAGTTACTCAACAATGCGTGAATTTCAAATCCGGTATAGATAAAATATAGCATGAAAAAATTAAAGACAAACTGCACTAAATTTTC
>JBBSSO010000116.1:0-6215 GCA_038241905.1 Cytophagales bacterium
CAAGCTTTAAAGCCCAAAGGAGGCTTTTATTTTCTCTACGTAATCTAATTTCTCCCACGTAAAGGTCTCAAACTCTCTTTCTTCGGGCTGGCCGTTCACCTGGTAGGTTACTTTTTTGGTGCCAGTTTCGCGACCCATGTGGCCGTACGCGGCGGTTTCAGAGAAAATGGGGTTCTGTAAACCAAACCGTTTAACAATTTCATAAGGGCGCATTTCAAACAGTTCGTTTACCTTATCGGCAATTTCTCCGTCGGTCATTACATCGCCGGAGGCGCCTTTTACCTTGGTTGTTCCATAGGTGGTCACGTAAAGCCCTACGGGTTCGGCTACGCCGATGGCATACGCCACCTGCACCAAAACCTGATCTGCCACGCCCGCCGCAACTAAATTTTTGGCGATGTGCCGGACCGCATACGCCGCAGAGCGATCTACTTTTGAAGAATCTTTGCCCGAGAATGCACCACCGCCGTGGGCTCCTTTGCCGCCATACGTGTCTACAATTATCTTACGACCGGTCAACCCAGTATCTCCGTGCGGACCACCAATTACAAATTTACCGGTGGGGTTAATGTGGTAGGTGATGTTATCTGAGAACAAAGCGGCAGTACGCGCAGGCAATTTGCTTTTTACGCGCGGCAACAAAATAGTAAGCACATCTTCTTTAATCTTGGCCACCATTTTCTCTTCGGCTTGTTTAGAGGCTTTTTTATCGGTGGCGTCAGAGGTTATAAATTCATCGTGCTGGGTAGATATGACAATGGTGTCAATTACTTCGGGCACGTGGTTATCTGAGTAGCGGATGGTTACCTGAGATTTGGCGTCTGGCCGGAGGTAAGTCATTTGCTGGCCTTCTTTTCTAATGGCGGCCAACTCTTTTAATAACAGGTGAGAAATTTCCAGCCCCAATGGCATATAGCTGTCGGTTTCATTGGTGGCGTACCCAAACATCATGCCTTGGTCGCCGGCTCCTTGGTCTTCTGGATTTTCGCGTTCTACGCCTTGGTTAATATCACCGGACTGTTCATGAATGGCCGAGATTATGCCGCAAGCATCTGCATCAAACTTATATTCTGACTTGGTATAGCCGATTTCGCGGATTACTTCTCGCGCTACTTTCTGCACATCTACGTAGGCTTCTGATTTCACTTCGCCACTCAAAACCACCAAGCCCGTAGTGACCAAGGTCTCGCAGGCAACTTTAGACTGGGGGTCCTGCTTTAAGAATTCGTCCAGGAGCGCATCAGAAATTTGATCCGCAACTTTATCAGGGTGTCCTTCAGAAACAGACTCAGATGTAAAAAGATAAGGCATTTAGTCAAGGGTTATGATCTAACAGTAAGCAAGCTTGGTCAAGTTTGCGCGGTGTAAAATTAGTGTAAATGAGGGAGACGAAAAAACTTACGGCACAAATCCGCTCATTGGGATTTATAACGACTCCTCACGCTTTCTACTTCGTTTAAAATCACTTATTTTGCTACCGTAACGGGCGGCGGATGAATGTGATGCCGCCTGTTAAATATTCAGAAAAAACTTTTTATAGGGTAGCCGCGTTTCTAAGGCATCCTTCGTTTTAAAACAGGACTTTTTTTTACGTATGAAAAAATTCATTTACACTACTATTTTAGCATTAAGCACCTGTACTGGGGCTATGGCCCAATCTGGTTCACCGTACACTACTTCTTTAAAGGTAGATGGCCCCATTACCGTTGCCGGCGCAGGCTTAACCGGTTTAGGTCTTTACCTCATGCAGCAGAAAACGGCTTTTACGCCAGAGGAAGCCAAGAATATAAGTAATGACGACGTAAACAGCTTTGACCGTTTTGCTGCCGGAAACTACAGCCCTAGTGCCAAGAAAACCAGCGATTTCATTCTCTATGGCTCGTTAGCAGCTCCGGCCTTGCTTTTGTTTGACAATAAAATTGCCGGCAATGGCGGCCAACTGGCAGCGCTTTACTTAGAAACCATGTCTATTACGGGCGCTTTGTTTACCCTAAGTTCTGCCGCTTTCCCTAGAACAAGACCGTTGGTTTACAATAAAGTGCCAGGCTTGGTAGAGGATCGGGATAAGGAACGCGCTAATTCACAGAACTCTTTTTACGCAGGCCACACGGCGGCTGTATCTTCAATCACTTTCTTTACCGCTAAAGTATTCCAAGATTACAATCCAGATTCGCCGGCCAGGCCTTATGTATGGGCTGGTGCAGCGATTTTGCCAGCAGCGGTAGGTTATTTACGGTTAGAAGCCGGCAAGCATTTCTTATCAGACAATTTGGTTGGGTATGGCGTTGGGGCTGCCGTGGGCATTTTGGTGCCTCAATTGCACAAGAAAGGCAACAAATCAGGCATCTCACTTTTTCCGAGCCTTATTCAGGTTCCTGGCGGAGCGATGGATGGCGTTAGTCTTCGGTATACTTTTTTATAGCGGTTGGTTGTTAGACGGTATCGTTTGCTTTGGAGATGAGTTGCGTAACTTCTGAATGGTGAAAAATAAAAAGCTAGGGTTTAACCTAGTTTTTAGAATCTCTATAACTATAAAAAAATCCCTTGCCTCTACAGAAGCAAGGGATTTTTAATAAAATGCTGGCGGCTTAATACCAACCCAGGCCTATGCCAGCAGCGGCCGAGGGATATTTGGCGTAAGTTCCTTCGGCAAAAATAGAAAAGATGGCCAGCTTTAATCGGAATCCTGCGTTTACCCCGTATTGGGCATCTTCAACTTTTACGGTAAGCGGACTTTCAACTGGCTCAATATAATACTGATAAAACGGCGGCAACGTCTGCGACCGAACGGACACCAACGGATAATTGCCTACCGAAATCAAGGCCGTACTAACCTTGCTGTATCGCACTCCGCCAAAGACAGTAAAAGTGCCTATTGTCTTAGCGGCCACTAAACCAGCGGTCAACGATTTGGTCTCAAAAGCTAACTGCTGGTTTGCAAAACTAACCGCTGACTGCGCCACGGGTTGGTTCCGGTACGTCTCCGCCGGAGGCACTTCTATCCCCGCTGAGGCCTTTACGTTTGTGTAACCGCCTGTTACCATTAAATCAAAACCGGTAACATCTTTCAGCGCGGGCACCCATTGGTCTAGGCTGTGTTTTAGGCCCACGCCCCACATATCGGCTTTGTATTCTTGGTGAGTCACCTCGGGCAAGAACCGGACAGCTACCTCAGTGCCAGCAATTAAGCCTATGTTAAGTTGGGCAATTGGTAAAGGCGCAAACGAATAACCAAGTCCTTCGGGCGTGTTGAATTTGCCCAGCTCTTCTTCTTGGTTAGTTCTGGGGTTAGTGCCATACACAATTAATTCTGGTCCTTTGCGCTCATCGCCAAAGGCTGTGGGCGCAATAGAAGATTGCCCCGGCGCTAACCTGATGCTGCTACCAAGGCCCAGCCCGTTAATGTCAAACGTCTTGTCTTCTTCGGCACCAAAAGTAACGGCGCCAAATACTTTTATATCAAACCGACCTAATTCCAATGGTTTGCCAGACACAAACCAGCCGCTGCTCAGGGTATGTCCCACGGCTTTGCCGGCTGGCTTTAGGTAGGCTTCCACTAATTTATTAGCATCGTCTTTAGCTTTGATGAGATCCCCAATTCCTTGCTGGGCAGCAACTGGCTGAGCCAGAAAAAGAAGGACTGCCACGGGCAAAATCCAACCCAGAATTTTAGTTTCGGATGTTTTCATTAGAGCAGACGTATTAAAATGCACAAAATTATCTTTCTTTAATTTTACTTTTCTGATGGCGTAAATCTAAGAATTAATTTTAGCCGAAGGATGGCGCTCCTAAAAAATTATTCTGCAGCTGTTTTAGGCCTGTTTTTAGAAAAACAGGCCTAAAACAGTTATCCGTAGAACGTATCATAAGCAAATTTGCAGATAATAGCAGTCACAACTACCAAAAACAGCTTCCGCACAAAGTCAGAGCCTTTGAGCAACGCCAAGCGGGTGCCTACCACGGAGCCTGCCACGCTGCAAATTGCCATAGGGATGCCGATGTGGTAGAGGATGTAACCTTTGTAGCCAAAATACAGCAACGCCGACAAATTGGTGGCCACATTCACTACTTTGGCAGAAGCTGAAGCGGCCACAAAGTTAAACCCAAACACACCTACAAAGATAAAAATCAGAAAACTGCCGGTGCCGGGACCAAAAAAACCATCGTAAAAACCAATGGCAAGGCCCACCGCAACCCCAACCCACGTCTCTTTCGCCGCCGATAGCTTGGGCGCGTGCATCGCTCCAAAATCTTTGCGGATGAACGTGTAAATGGCGACTGCAACCAGCAACACCAGAATAAGCGGCCGGAGCAGATCCGTGTTAAAATGGCTGAGAGCGCGGGCTCCCAGAAAAGAAAAGACAAAGGCCGTAACCGCGGCCGGCAGCAAGGCTTTCCAGTTCAGCTTTACGTTACGGGCATAGCGCCACATAGAAACAGAGGTACCGGCAATGCTAGACAATTTCCCCGTCCCGAAAAGAACAGGCACCGCCACATGCGGCAGAAAGATAAACAAGGCGGGCACCTGAATTAGGCCTCCGCCGCCCACCACTGCATCAATCAAGCCCGCCAAAAAGGCAAATAAGCAAAGGTATACAAGCTCCAATTGCCAAATATAAAAAGAACAAAATTGAAGATATTCCCAAAAGCCGCAGGCGGGCCCCAAAGAAAAACCGGATGCAAATATTCTTAAAAGCAGGGGAATATCAAACAGGCAGCTGGGCTAATGTTCTGTTTTAGGCCTGTTTTTCGAAAAACAGGTCAAAAACGCCCACCTACGACTACTGTTTGTTTTAGCACTTCGCGCTGGCCTTGCAGGTTAAAGAGTTCAGCTAGAATTATGTAATACCCCAGCGCTGCCTTGGTTTGGTTATCAGTAAGTCCGTCCCATTGCAAAAGCGTTTCTGTGCCTAGCAAAGTATTGCCCGCCAGACGTCTAACTACTCGCCCGCGGGCGTCAAAAATTTGGATGGTGGCCACAAATCCGGCTTGCGGTAGCGTAAACTGCAGCAGCAAGATATCGTCTACGCCATCGCCGTCTGGCGTGATGGTTTTGGGGCTAAGGGTTAACTTTTCGGTGGTGGGCCCCAGGGCGTCGCGGGCTTGGGAATTGCGGTAGCCGGGCGTGGCCTTGACCGTGCTGGCCGCCGAGTGGAAGTTGGAAGGAACGGACGGCCCGGCCAAGGAAATACGTTCTAAGGAAACTCCTTCGGCATCGCGCAGCAATTTAAAGTGCTGGCTGCTTTGGTAACTTATTTCATCCAAGACGGCACCATCGGCCCCTACCAGCACGGCCGTACCAGCATCGTCAGAAAAGGCAGGCAGAGAACTTACGGCTAACAATTGCGAAGAAACCGCTGCCGGATAGTCCTTTTTTAAAGCCTCTGGCGAGGTGGTTATCGCTAGATATTGCCCCGGCCCTAGTAACAAATGCTGCTGAGAAATTACTTTGGGGTTGGTAATGTTGCCAGCCTGCCGGTTTGCTATTTTCCAGTCTTTTAGGTTTAAGAACTTACCGGAGCGATTCATAATCTCCAGAAAATCTACGCCGTTAGGGTAAGGATTAAAAAGAATTTCACTGATTACCACATCGCCTGGCTCCGGCAAAGAAGGCAAAACCACAGCTGCCATTTGAGGAACAGATGTAACATTGCCCGCGCAGTCTTTGAGGCCGTTCACCGTAACGGTGTACCGCTGGCTTGCTGCCAACGGAGTCGCCAAGGTCAATTCAACATCTGTGAGCGACGTACCCGCTAGGCGTGCGCTTTGGATTTGGAGGCCCGGCGTGACGGAATAATTATTGATTTGCTGGGCTGGCACGCTATCCAAAGGCTCTGTGAAACGCAGCAAAATTTTGTTAGAAGATAACGCGTACACCTGCGCCAACTCTGGGGCCAAACCGTCTTGTACCTGCACTGAATTGGGCTGGCCCGGCGTTCCTCCGCGTGGGTTTTCAGAGCCTTTCCACTGAGATGCGCCCGCGCACTGGCTGTTCACGTTTATCAGTTCTAGGCTCCAGCCACCTTCACGCTTGGCGGTTTCTTGGAACCAAGCCGAGGTATAGCGAACAAAGTCTATCAACTTCCCGGTTTGGTCAAACAGTTTCACGTCATCGCCGGCATCGTTTAAAGACGGAAATGTGGACAAGCCTATTACCGCTCCAAAAGGTTGGTACAAAGCGGTATCTGCGGCCGCGCACACAATAAGGTACTGGC
>JBBSSO010000117.1:0-6212 GCA_038241905.1 Cytophagales bacterium
ATTTATTTTCAAGATGCATTCACCTTCTTGAACAAATAGTATTGACTCCATATCCGCAAGGTGTTTTGGTAATAAATCACCTGCACTTGCTTGCATTTGCTTAGCTACCAAGTTCGTGCCTGAAGCAAGCGTTTTTATGTTCGGTTTTGTTACTTTTTCCATTTTAAAAGATGTTTAGATTAACGATTACATTTAATATTTGTGTTCAGTTATAATGCGGCTTTTTTCTTAGCTGCCGCACAATTACTCTTAAATTATTGGTGATAACACCAAGCTAGCTAATTTAAATATACTCTTACGAATCATAATGATACTTACAGCTATATATAAGAATTTCGCCATGTTTAAACTGATAAACCAATCTGTGTTCTTGGTCAATCCGTCTGGACCAAAAGCCTGCTAAATCATACTTGAGTAGTTCAGGTTTCCCTTTACCTTCAAAAGGAGTTCGCATGATGTCCTTTACCAACTCATTAATTTTTTTGAGCATTCTTTTGTCTTCTGACTGCCATGAGACATAATCTTCCCAAGCATTCTTAGAAAAGCTGAGCTTCATTCTCCATCTAACAAACTTGCAGAAACAGTGTCGCCACTTTTCATTTGTTCAATAGATTCATACAACCTATCTGAATTTTTCTTGGAGCTAAGTAAATGCACGGTTTCCATCAAAGAATTATATTCATCTAAAGATATCATTACCGTTCCTTTTCCAGCTCCACGCTTTACCACAAGGGTTTCATTGTTATCCTCTACCCTATCTAAATAAGATTTTAAATTAACTCTGAATTCAGTAAAATTGGCTGCTATCATACCATTCTTAATTTTAAGTACTACCTTAAGTACTTATTTAAGTAATTAGTTCAAAGAATCCAAAATCTTAATCAAAATCAGCTTGCCGTTTTACAAATTCTTGCCCGGCTACGTCATCTTTCCGGATGAACGGCCGGATAATGAGGCGGGTGCTGTTCTCGTAAGTAAAAAATTTATAGACCCAATTGGCCAGCACTACCAATTTATTCCGGAAGCCGATGAGGTAGTAAATGTGCACAAATAGCCAAGCTACCCAAGCTACAAAACCACTGAGATGTCGATTTTTGGGCAAGTCCGCGACGGCCCGGTTGCGCCCGATAATGGCTAGCGAGCCTTTGTCATGGTACTCAAACGGTTGCATGGGTTGCTTCCGGATAAGTCTGTCCAAGTTTTTGGCTAGGAGCTTGCCTTGCTGAATAGCTGGTTGGGCTACGCCTGGGTGCCCCTGCGGGTTTTTTTCTGATTTCATGAAGGCAATATCGCCAAGGGCGAAGATGTCTGGGAAAGCGAGCAATTGGCTAAACTCATTTACCAAGTAGCGACCGCGCTCACTTGCTTCCGGAGGCAGACCGCCAATAGTAGCTCCAGCCACACCGGCTGCCCAAATAAGCGTCTGGGTTTTGATTTGCTCACCACCTTTAAAGGTTACGGTTTCGCCATCGTAGCTTTCTACAAAAGTATTTAGTTTAAGCAAGATGCCCACTTCTTCTAAGTAATAGCGGGTTTTCTCGCTAGACTCCAGCGACATTGGCGGCAGCACGCGGTCCATGCCTTCTACCAAGTACACATTCATCTTGCTGAAGTCCATGCCGGGGTAATCACCGGGAAGGACGTATTTCCGCATCTCGGCGAGGGCGCCAGCTAGCTCTACTCCCGTTGGTCCGCCGCCCACAATCACAATATTGAGAAGACTTTGCCGCACCTCGGGGTTTATAATCATGTTGGCCTGCTCAAAAGATTGCAGCAAATGGCTCCGGAGGTTCAAGGCATCCGGTATTTGCTTCAGCGGGAAACAGTACTTTTTAATTTGATCATTGCCAAAATAATTTGGTTTGGTGCCGGTGGCAATAACCAGAAAATCGTAAGGTAAGTCGCCCACCAGAGTTTGCACGGTTTTCGTGGCTGGGTTTACGCCGGTTACTTTTACTTGCCGGAAGTGGAAGTCATTGTATTCTTCATCAAACATTTTGCGCAAAGGCTCAGCAATGGCATCGGGCTCTAGCCCGGCAGTAGCAACTTGGTACAGCAGCGGCCAAAAGCCCTGGTAATTGTTGCGGTCAAACATCACAATCTGAAACGCTTTGTCGGGCAGGTCTTTTACCAAATTGGCACCTCCAAAACCGCCACCAATTACCACCACCCGGGGCTTGTCAGTATCTGGTATGTTCAGGGATAATTCGTTAATCAGGAGCATAGTAAAACTTTTATATCTGAAAACCCGCGCAACCATGCGCCGGCAAGTATAGTCTTTCTCTTATACTCATTTGGGGGGGATAAGATATTCTTTCTTGCCGCTGGTTTCCAAACTGAAACCAAACGTCTGGGAAAAACGAAAGCCTGTTTTAGGCCTGTTTTTCGAAAAACAGGCCTAAAACAGGCTTCTAATAAAAACTAAACACTTACGAATGCCTTTGCTTCTGGGCTAGATGAATTTCAGCGTTGCATTTTTCTAGCCAGGTAACAGCCTCCAGTTCCGTTATAAACGCTTGCCGACGAACGTCTTGACTCTGCCCAGTAATAGCGTCCAGAACGTCTTCTTCTTTTAAAGACTGCATCTGCCGAGGGCTCAAAAGCCAAGCCACTGCTAACTGCGTGGACACTTGCTGCAATGCTTTGGGGTAAAACTCTTGGCAGAGCCACAGGCTTTCTTCGGGGGTAAGGTTGCCTTTAGAACGGCAATCTATGAGCCAGCAAATGGCAGCGTTTTCTTTGGCGAGGGCCAAAATTGCCAGGCTGTTCAATTTAAATTCTGTGAACGTAACAGGCTGCTGCCAACGGATTATGGCGGTTTGCATATCCGGGCGATAGGAAATTTTGATATGTTTGCTCACCCCTATCGTCATATCTCAAGCGTTTACCGCTATTAAAAAATGTGGGGAATTATGAATTAACTCGCAGCCTTGGTTTCAATTTACCCAAACACCATCTTAAAAACAAGTTTTTGCATAAAATATGCTTTTATCGGCAAAAATTAAAATTATTCAGGTTTAGTCGTGGCGTTGGCGGGCGGCGTGCAGGTTTTGGCGCATGGTCAAAAACAGCGCAACGCTCTGGTCCAAAAAAGGTTGATCTAGCCATTGTTTCACTTCTTCATCGCCCCCAGTCAGTTCCATTTCACTTACTTTGTAGGTTTGCTCAAACGCCCCCAACTCCAGCTTTATCAGGTACTTGCCATTCCAAGAAAGCAAGGTAATTTTTATTTGAGGATGAGGAATATCAGCTACAACGCGCATATTATACAGATTATTAAAAAGCAAAGGTACCCATAATCAGCACAGATTAATTACCCACGATGGTTGACTCTCAAGTTTAAAAATCCGTTCGGCTTTGCGTTTTTGCCCTCTTTCTGGAAAAACAGGCCGGAAACCGTTTACATTTCTATGCCCATTTGCCGCATAAGTTGGCTGGCATTAAAGCTCTGGCAGATGCCGGGCGTAAGCTGGTAGTCAAACCGTAACTGCCCGTTTTCAAAGAAACTGTTAAAGCTATAATTCTGTACCGCGCCGGGCAGCTCTTGTTCCATGTTGCCCAACTCCAAATCATGGGTAGAAACAAAACCGGCCGCCTGCCGGCGATGTAGTTGCCGAATGAGCGCCATGGCTCCGTGGTGGCGATCATGCGAGTTGGTGCCTTTTAATATCTCGTCCAAGAAAAAATACACGGGCTGGCCGCTGGTGGTTAGGTCAATCAGGATTTTCAGACGTTTCAATTCGGCGTAGAACGAGGAAGTATTTTCGGCCAGGTTATCTTCGGTGCGCATGCTGGTGTACACTAGCGCCGGAAAAACTGCTAAATGCCGGGCACTGGTGGCCGCGCCCGTAAATGCCAGCACCATGTTTACGCCCACCGCCCGCAGAAACGTACTTTTGCCCGACATGTTTGAACCAGTAATTAAAACCGTGTTCCCCGCGCCCGAAAACGAAATACTGTTTGCGGTACTGTTTGCCCGGAAAATGAGCGGATGGCTGAGATCTTCGGCTTTAAACAGAAACGGTTGCTGGCTAATAAAGGGCACGGCGTACTTTGGGTTGGCATACTGAAATGCGGCCAAACTGACCAAGGCCTCAAACTCGGCGGCGGCGTTTAAAACCTCCCCAATGTTTTCAGACATGTTTTTCTTCCAACTTTCCAGGCGCCACATCCAGATAAAATCCCACATCAAAAGGTGGTTTAAGATAAAACTGAGGTACGTATTTAAGCGCGCGGAAAGGTACTGAATTATGGAGGCCAACTGCCGCACGTGCGCCGAAGCCGGTTTTTGACCTATGTTCAGCTTCTGTTGCAGCGCCTGGGCCTTGGCACTGGTAAACGTACGGCCCTCTATGTGCAACAGCATATCTGTGTAACTGCGCAAAGTTTCATACATTCCGGTGCTCTCCTCGTAATACTCGTCACGCTGACTTTGAAATTTGTAGGCAATCAGAAACTGTAGCAAAACCAGCCCCAAAAACGGATAATGTGATTCTCCTTGGTACCAATACCAAATAGAAGCCACCGTGAGCACCGGCAACAGAAAAGTAGCGACGATTAACCAACCTTTGCCCTGAAAGAAATTAGGATTGCCCAACCAACGCAAGAAACCTTGGGGCAATTGCTGAGTTTTACGGTCATGGTGCATGGCGCGGGCCTCCAATTCTTGACGCCATTCCAGGTCTGGGGTTAGCTCCGCGACAGATTCTTGGCGGTCAATAATTTCCTGCACGGGCGCTAAATTATTCAACCACTCGGCTAAGCGCTGCTGCCCCAAACGGGTTACGGCGCGGCTCAGCAGCTGAAAAACGGAGTTCTGTCCAAAAATATCTAGGTCGGCGGAATAGTAGTGGTTGGGAATTTGAAACTCTTGGCCCGTAGCGAAATTGCTTAGTTCGCCGCGCAGTCTTTCCCCTTCTCGCTGGTTAATAAGGCCCAAATACAGTTGGTGCTTGCGCGCGTATTCAATTTTATTGTGCCAATGAATCAGCGCCGCGAAGATAATGTAACCGCCCAAAAGCACGGCAAAACCAAGCCCGACTTGCCCGTAATAAAACAGGGCTACGCAGCTCACTAAAGCCGTTACAAAAAACGAAAGCCGCAACCAGCTCACCCAACTATAACGAACCGCTTGTTTTTTTTCGGCGGCAAAAAAGCGTTGCTCCCGCGTAGAGAACAAATCTTTAGGAGACTCTAACATGATGACGTAGGAATTAGAAAATCGGAATAAAACGGCTGATAAGCCCTGAAACGAATATAATTGCGCAAGTACCTAATTAAAGGACAATTCTAAAAGATATTGTCACTATGCGCCAGTTTAAATTTTAGTTTCGATGATAAAAAAGCTTGGTTGGTATCTACGATTGCAGTTTCAAGAATTTCTCATTGTCCGCTAGCGTGCCGCAATGCATTAGCAAAACTTTTCACAGTTTTTTTATGCCGATGAAAACGATTAAAGAAAGAAAAAAGCCTTGCTGTTTTGTGTCTGTTTTTGAAAAAAGAGGCCTAAAACCGGTTGAAAAATTGGAGTTGTGGCGGCGTAATCGACTGGCAGTGTTCCCGTAAAATTTCCATCCCAGAAGGGGAATGTTTGGGGTTATAAAATTTCAATCAACTTGCTTTAAGCTTTCTGCCGGGCTTTAAACGCCCAAGTAATTTTAAAGCGGGCTACTTCTTCGCCGGCTTCGTTGCGGCCAATGCTCAGTGCTTCTAGGGTTGCGCCGTTGTGGTTTTGTTGGGCCTCTCGAACGGCGGCCCCAATGGCTTCTCCATCGGCACAAGTAAACGTGATAACTCCCACGGCTTTTTTAGAAAACTCGGCCTGCATGTTTACCACCAACATAGACACAGACGGTTCTGCTTTGTGCAAATACATCATACTTATGGCGCCATTAGCCAATTCAGCCGCCATGCCCAAACAAGCGAAATAAATGGATTTAAACGGATTTTTGGTGAGATAGGTGTACGCGATGGTAACTTCGGCTTGCTGTGCGCTTAGGCTTTTAATCCGGAGGCCCGCCAGGTAAGCCATGGGCAAGTTTTTAAACAAAAACACCTTGAGCTTAATCGGATTGGTAATAATTTTCTGGAAGGCGGCGTGGGCAGATGGGTTGGCAGGCATACGTCAAGATTAAAACGGCCGATCATTTTTGCTGCAAAAAAGTTTTCTGCAGCAATCTAGCCTATGCAAAAGGTACGCATTATTGTCGGTA
>JBBSSO010000118.1:0-6207 GCA_038241905.1 Cytophagales bacterium
ATTGCTCTTAGGCGTTTAATTAAATGAATTTTAAAGGAGGGGTAGGCGAAAGTTTGCTCCTCCTTTATGTTAATAAACAGATTTTTAGAGGGTAGGTTATTTAACTAGCCGATTGAATTTTTGAAATACGAGGGAAGCTTTCCTCTTTAAAAGAAATAAACATGAAATACGACGTAACCGTTATAGGCTCCGGCCCGGGAGGATACATAGCAGCCATCCGCTGTGCGCAATTGGGTTTAAAAACCGCTATTATTGAGAAATATGCCGTATTAGGCGGCACCTGCCTCAACGTTGGTTGCATTCCGTCTAAGGCGTTGCTTGACTCTTCTGAGCATTATCACAACGCCGCAACCACTTTTAAAACACACGGCATTGAGTTAGATAACTTGGCCGTAAACCTAGAGCAGATGATTGCGCGCAAAAGTGAGGTAGTCAAATCTAACAACGACGGCATTACTTACCTCATGAAAAAGAACAAGATAGACGTGTTCACCGGTCTGGGTTCTTTCGTGGATAAAAATACCATTAACGTTGCCGGCTTAGACGGGACCAGCCAACAAATTGAGACCGACAAAACTATTATCGCGACGGGTTCAAAGCCGGTGAATTTGCCGTTTCTGCCTATTGATAAAAAGCGCATTATCACTTCTACCGAGGCTCTCGCTTTAAAAGAAATCCCTAAACACCTGATTGTGATTGGCGGCGGCGTTATTGGGTTAGAACTGGGCAGCGTGTACGCGCGTTTGGGTTCAAAAGTAACGGTGATAGAATACACAGACGCCATTATCCCTACCATGGACCGGGCTTTAGGCAAGGAATTACAACGCGTATTAAAGAAAAATCTGGGTTTCAAGTTCTCCATGGGGCACAAAGTAACCGGTGCGCAAGTTGAGGGTGATGTCGTAAAAGTTACTGCTGAAACGCCTAAAGGCGAAACCATTACATTTGATGGCGATTATTGTTTGGTATCAGTGGGCCGCAAACCATATACCGAAGGCCTGGGCTTAGAAAATGCTGGCGTAACGTTAGGGGAGCGCGGCATGATTGCCGTTAACGATAATCTTGAAACCAACGTGCCCGGTATTTACGCCATCGGCGATGTAGTGCGCGGAGCCATGCTAGCCCACAAAGCCGGGGACGAAGGCGTGTTGGTGGCCGAGAAAATAGTGGGCCAGAAACCGCATATCAACTATGACCTGATTCCGGGCGTGGTGTACACGTGGCCAGAAGTAGCGGGCGTGGGCCTCACCGAAGAGCAATTAAAAGCCCAAGACAGAACCTTTAAAAGCGGCTCTTTCCCGTTCAAAGCCTCGGGCCGTTCCAAGGCTTCTATGGACACCGATGGATTTGTGAAAGTATTAGCAGACGCTCAAACCGATGAAATTCTAGGTGTGCACATAATTGGTCCCCGCGCCGCGGATGTGATTGCCGAAGCCGTGGTAGCTATGGAGTTCCGCGCTTCTGCCGAGGATGTTGCTCGCATGAGCCACGCGCATCCTACGTATACCGAAGCTTTCAAAGAAGCCTGCCTAGCAGCTACTGAGAACCGGGCGCTCCACATCTAAGAGTTAATTAATCTAAAACAGAAATCCCAGCCGGCTTCCCGGCTGGGATTTCTGTTTTAGGCCTGTTTTTCGAAAACTAGGCCTAAAACAGGAAATGTCTTAATTGATTATTTCTCCTTGAAATTATTTTAACGCGTTCAAGGAAACGACTTTCATAAAAGCTTGTTTTAGTTTTTAGCCTTGCACCAGAAAAAGCAAATTCTTTAGATTCCATTCTTAAGCGCAAAGGCAAAACTTAAATCAGTTCTAAAATAAAAGAGGCCGTTCCTGTAGTAGGAACGGCCTCTTTTATTTTTGTGTTTTAAGCCCGTTTTTGGAAAAATAGGCCTAAAACAAACTAGAAACTCCAACCGAAGGTGGTTACGAAGTTAGTGTTGGTGTGTTTGCTGGTAACCACCGGCGTAATTAAAATGCTCGTAGGATCTAAGTTGGAATATGGTGAATACTGGCTCTTATAAGTACTGTATACCAAAGCTGCATCAATAAAATAATTGGTTTGCTTTATACCTATGCCACCGGTTAAAAAAGTTTTGGATTGGTCAGCAGAACTATAAGCCTCTTTTATCGGATCACCATAATAGCCAAATCCTCCCCTTATCCTAAATATATCAAACCGTCCTTCAGCTCCTAACCTATAGTTGATAGCGCTTTGATATAGGTTTTTAGTTGTTTGGTTTACAGCTTGGGAAAATTCATCATCGGCATTATCAGTATTTAGCTGGCCATTACTATAATCTACATATTCTACGTCGGCAGAGATAAAGCCATTTTTGCCAAAGAAGAATGCTGCGCCACCACTAGCTTTAAATGGAGTAGTTAGATTATATTCGTATTCGCCTGGATCAGTAAAAGCATAAAAACTATTTTCATCTGCAAAAGTACCAGTTCTGTAATTTACAGTAAGGTTAGTGTTGTATCGGTCAAGTAGAGTATACCAAGTAGGTGTTTGAATAGATATACCTAAACGTAATACATCAGAGGGTATAAAAATAGCTCCTAATTTTAAACTAATACCTGTGCCCTCAGTAGTGAGATTATCCTTAAGAGTTAAATCCATTAAATCTACATCTAGATCCTCATTTGATTCTGAATAAACTCGGACTTGTTTGTAGTTTATAGAAGTTATGCCAAGAGAAGCGCCTAAGAAAATTTTATCTCTAAAACTTGCTCCATATGATAGATCCCACTGATTCTGGGAGCCGCTTGAAGCAATACTCTCCTTAAATGGGAGGGAGGAATCATAGCGCACTACAGAATCAATTGGAGATGTATCATCTTGGGCGTAAATATATAAATAATCAGGAGAATAAAGACCTCTCTTATACCTATCGCCATAAAAATCAATTAACCCTTCATCTTTCCTAATAAGTCGGGTATCAAAAGCTAAATCTTGGATTGATATAGGATTGCCAGTTGAAGTAAGTCCAGCGTTCTTAAAGTTTGCCCGTTGGGCGGAGTATTCCGCAAATTTTAATCCGTTTGCAGGGCTTGTGCCTTGGTAAAAGATATTCTGGTTGAAATTGTTGATGCGCGTAAAGGAAACCCCGAAAGAGCCGGACCGCCAATCGCCTTCTTCTTCATCCGCCTTGCGGGTAGCAAAAACGGCGGTAAATGAAGGAATGTTCAGGCTGTTGCGAGAGTTCATGCCTTCAGAACCATATACCTGGCTGCTGACTTCGTTAAAATTTATGGCAGCAGAGACCGTAATTTCTGAGCGACGGAAAAGTCCTAAACCAGCTGGGTTGCTGTGCATTGAACTGGCATCGCCGCCAAGGGCAACGTTTGCGCCTGCAAAGCCCATGGTACGGGCCGTGCCGCCAAAATCTGTGCGTGAATACCGAAGGATATCTACCTCGCTTTGGGCAAAACCCTTCTCAGCACTGCCTAGCATTGCCAGGCAGGCCAATAGAAAGCTATATCGTTTCATGTAGTGATTTTAAAAAGGATGGTTAATTTCTACCTCTGCGTCCGCTTGAACTAGAGCCAGACGATCCACTGCTGCCAGACGAAGAGCGGCTAGGCTCAACGGATGGACGGCTAGCTGGCTCTTGCGAACGGGTAGGTGTTGATTCACGCTGCACCGCTGGGGCCGGAGTATTCCGTTCCCGGCGCGTAGGCCGATTTGACGAACCTTCGCTGGACCGCGCTGGCTGTGAGGTTCTAATCTCACGGGTTCTAGTAGGCGCGGGCGATGTTCTTGGCTGGTCAGAATTTGGCGCTGTTCTTACTTGGTTAGAGGCAGGCGCGCTGTTTCTTCTGGTACGCGTAGGTTGGGTTTCAGAGCCAGGGTAAGCTTGGCCAGGCGAAGTACGTGGTCTATTTATTTGTTCTTGTTCCGTACGGCCAGAACGCGTAGTACGTCCTCTTTCTGGGGCTATCGTGCTGTTGTTACGTCCGTCTCTAGAAATATTAGGATTTTGGCCCGTATTAGAGCTTCTGTCTGAGCGCGGAGCGTAATTTACGTGGTTACCTGCAATAACGCCACCGGGGTAACCATCATAATGTCCGCCGTAGCCTGGGCGGTAAGGATTGTAGTAGCTGTGGCGACCGTAACCATATCCCCACGGATTGTAAGGGCGACCGTAACCCATGCCAATGGAGATGGAAATACCGCTGCGGTAACGCGGCCAAAACGGATCATAAATAGCTAGAGAAGGTCCGTAAAATGGATCATAATACGGGTCAAACCACGGGTCCATTAAAACGGCGCGGGAGTAATAGCGCGACGGCGAGTAAAAGGGATCATGGTACGCATAATACGGGTTGCCGAAAGGGGCATCGTAATAAGAGTATTGGTAGGGGTTGTTGTTGGAACGGCGACTACTTTCGGCGTAGGTTTGCGGGTCGCTTACGCGGCCTTCAATATCTTCGGCGTATTCGTCGTTTTGGTAGGTAGTAGATTCTTGCGCGCGGGTAGTGTAAACCGGCTCCACGTACGTTACTTTATCTTCAGAAGAAAAGTAAACGTCATCTACATCGCTGGACTGTAAGTTAGAAGAAGAGGTGCATCCTGCCGCTAAAAAGCCCAGCAACGGCAGAATAAACACGTTTTTGGTAAAATATTTCATTGCAGTAAAGTAGTTGGTAGAGGATTCTAAATCAATTCACAAAGTCTTAAACACGCGTATCCGGTTCGCCAACGTTTCTATTATGATATATTAACGTATTTTTGAGCCGAAGAGGTATACATATTGCTTAAATAGAGTAGAAGCAATATTCATGCCGATTTAGTAAGTATTAAGTATATATTCCTTTTATCAAAGATACATAAAATGAGCAAAGGGTTGCCTAAACGCAGCGATGATTATTCGCAGTGGTACAACGAATTAGTGAAAAAAGCCGGCCTTGCTGAGAACTCCGCCGTGCGCGGTTGCATGGTGATAAAACCGTATGGTTACGCCATTTGGGAGAAGATGCAACGGGTGTTGGATGATATGTTTAAAGCCACCGGCCACTCAAATGCATACTTCCCTTTGTTCGTGCCCAAAAGTTTGTTTGAGGCCGAAGAAAAGAACGCCGAAGGGTTTGCCAAGGAATGCGCCGTAGTGACGCACTACCGCCTGCAAAACGACCCCGACAAACCCGGCAAGCTGCGGGTAGACCCCAACGCCAAACTAGAAGAAGAGCTAATTGTGCGGCCCACCTCCGAAGCTATTATTTGGAGCACCTACAAAGGCTGGATTCAAAGTTACCGCGACCTGCCTTTATTGATTAATCAATGGGCTAACGTGGTGCGCTGGGAAATGCGTACTCGCTTGTTCTTGCGCACCGCAGAATTCCTGTGGCAAGAAGGCCACACGGCCCACGCCACCGCGAAAGAGGCCGTGGAAGAAACCGAACGCATGTTGCACGTGTACGCCGACTTCGCGGAAAATTTCTTAGCGCTTCCGGTTATTAGAGGCGTAAAAACACCCAATGAACGCTTTGCCGGCGCATTAGACACCTATTGCATTGAAGGCTTGATGCAAGACGGGAAAGCGCTACAAGCCGGCACGTCTCACTTTTTAGGGCAGAACTTCGCGAAAGCGTTTGATGTAAAATTTGCGACCAAAGAAGGCGGACTAGAGTACGTATGGGGAACATCTTGGGGCGTGAGTACGCGGCTGATGGGCGCGTTGGTGATGGCTCATTCAGACGATGAGGGCTTGGTGTTGCCGCCTAAGTTGGCACCCATTCAAGTAGTGATTGTGCCCATTTACAAAGGCGAAGAGCAGTTGGCGCAGATATCTGAAAAAGTGCTGGAACTGAAAAAGCAACTGGAAGCCAAAGGCGTTAGCGTAAAGTTTGACGACCGCGACACCGAGCGCCCTGGCTTTAAATTTGCCGAGTGGGAGCTGAAAGGCGTGCCTGTACGCATTGCCATTGGAGGTAGAGATTTAGAGAACGGCACCGCCGAAGTGGCCCGCCGCGATACCAAAGAGAAATCTACCCAGCAATTTGCTGATCTGGTGAACTTGGTGCCTGCCTTGCTAGACGAGATGCAAACAAACATCTACCAAAAAGCCCTTAACTTCCGCGAAGCGAATACTACCAAAGTAGATTCTTACGAGGAGTTTAAGCGTTTGCTAGACGAGAAACCCGGTTTTATTTTGGCCCATTGGGATGGCACCCCCGAAACCGAAGAACGCATTAAAGAAGAAAC
>JBBSSO010000119.1:0-6165 GCA_038241905.1 Cytophagales bacterium
ATGAAAGACTTCCGGAACGTACATCAGTCAGATCCAAGATTCATTCACTTGGCTCAGCAACAACTAAAACTCTCTGACGATGCCCAGATTATTGAAGACAGCCTTTATTCATTGGCCAAGCGGGTTGTGCAAATTCAGTCGTTCGTGACCCGAGAAGTTGGCGCCATGGAAGAAGAGATGAAGCGCAGCTCAGAGTCTATTAAAGACCGCAACTTGGCTAAAACCGGCACTCACCAGCAACTGGCCATGACTTCTATGAACAACCTGGCCCTCATGCTTAGTGATGTGCAGCAGCAAATGCAACAAGCCATGATGGCGGGGCAAGAAAGTGGCCGCGGCAAGAAAAAGGGGAAAGGAAAAGGAAAAGGACAAGGCAAAACCCCGGGAGCACTAGGCCAAATGCAACAACAGCTTAACAGCCAGATGCAGCAACTACAGAAAAGCGGCCAAAGTGGCAAAGCATTGTCAGAATCGCTGGCGCGGTTAGCGGCCCAGCAAGAGATGCTTCGCAACGCCATGAAAGAATTAACCCCATCCGCTGGGCAGCCAGGAGGGACGGAAGGAGGCGGCAAACTTGGCAATTTGGGCAAGCTCATGGAACAAACCGAAACTGATCTCGTTAATAAACGTCTTACAGAGCAAACAATGATGCGGCAAAAAGAAATTTTAACGCGATTATTGCAGGCTGAAAACGCGGCCAATGAACGAGACTTAGATGAAAAGCGAGAGGCTAACCGTGCAAAGGAGCTTCCTGCCCGCATTCCGCCTTCCCTCCAAAAGTTTCAAGACCGGCAAAAGCAGCAGACTGAGACGCTCCGTCAGAATCTACCGGCGTTAACTCCTTATTATAAAAAGCAGGTAGATGCTTACTTTAAAACATTAGGTTATTAGCTTTGCAGACATTTCAGATATAGTACACATATTATGAATCAAGTAAAAATTCAGATTCCCTCTATCATTGAGAATATTCGTATTGTGGAGAGCTTTATTGACAACTCCCGTGAGAAATTCCAAATTGAAGATGATATCTATGGCAATATCATGGTGGCTGTGACCGAATCTGTGAACAACGCCATCAGGCACGGAAATAAATTTGACAAGGACAAGAACGTATATCTTTCCCTGTTTGTAGAACCCAAGCAACTTCGTTTTGAAATTGAAGACGAAGGCCATGGTTTTGACCCGCATTCTCTTTCTGATCCTACTGCCCCAGAAAATCTTGAAAATCCTGGTGGCCGAGGCATTTTTTTAATGCGCAATCTTTGCGATGATGTTTCGTTTAGTAACGAGGGTAAAACTGTTTCCTTAACCTTCAATATTGAAAATGCCTGAAATAGCCATTGAGTTCTTTTCTGAGGATGTAGAATTTGAGGTAAAGAATGAGGCGCAGCTTAAGGAATGGTTATTTGATATTATTTCAAAAAATTCCTTTGAGTTAGAATCTTTAAACTTTATTCTTTGTTCCGATGAATATCTTCATCAAATGAACCTAGAATATCTGCAGCACGATACCCTAACTGATGTCATCACCTTTGATAATTCCGATGTAGAAGGAGTTATTGAAGGTGATGTTTTCATTAGTATAGAACGAGTAAAGGAGAACGCCTCAACTTTTAATAAAACCACAGAACAAGAGTTGTACCGGGTAATGGCCCACGGACTTTTGCATTTACTTGGGCATGAGGATAAGTCTGATGAAAAACAGGCTCAAATGCGCCTTACTGAGGATGTCTGTTTAAAAATGCTAAAGTTGTAAACATCCATCTCTATAGTTTTACCTCACTTATCAACAATGTTTCACGTGAAACATCAAAGTAATCCACACTATGTTCACAGAGTATGATGTAATAGTAGTAGGCGCAGGTCACGCTGGTTGTGAAGCTGCTCACGCTGCCGCCACCATGGGGTCCAAAGTATTGCTGGTCACCATGAACATGAATACCATCGCCCAAATGTCATGCAATCCAGCCATGGGCGGCGTTGCCAAAGGCCAAATAGTTCGCGAAGTAGATGCACTAGGCGGCATGAGCGGGATAATTACGGATAAAACAATGATTCAATTCCGGATGCTCAACAAAAGCAAAGGACCTGCCATGTGGAGTCCGCGTGCTCAAAGCGACCGAATGAGATTCGCTGAAGAGTGGCGCACAGCTTTGGAACAAACGCCAAACATTGATTTTTGGCAAGAAATGGTTTCGGAAGTATTAGTTGAAGATGGCCAAGCAATTGGCGTAAAAACGAGTCTAGGAATTGAAATTAATGCCAAATCAGTTATTTTAACCAACGGTACCTTTCTAAACGGTATTATCCACATCGGTGAGAAACAATTAGGAGGTGGCAGAGCGGCTGAAAACTCGGCGAAAGGAATTACTGAGCAATTAGTGCGTTTAGGGTTTGAAGCTGGACGAATGAAAACGGGCACTCCGCCCCGAGTAGATGGTCGTAGCTTGAATTATGCGCTTATGGAAGAACAGAAAGGGGATGAAAAACCCGAAAAATTCTCCTATACTCAAACGCCATCGCTTGAAAAGCAAAGAAGTTGTTACATCACCTATACTAACCAGAAAGTTCACGATATCCTGAGAACTGGATTCGAGCAATCGCCCATGTTTAAAGGACGGATTCAAGGATTAGGTCCGCGATATTGTCCTTCAATAGAAGACAAGATTAACCGCTTTTCGGAACGCGACCGCCACCAGATTTTTGTGGAACCAGAAGGATGGAGCACCGTGGAGGTATATGTAAACGGGTTTTCTAGTTCTTTGCCAGAAGATGTGCAACTAAAAGCCCTCCGCGAGATAGAAGGTTTTGAGAACGCTAAAATGTTCCGCCCCGGGTATGCCATTGAGTATGATTTCTTTCCGCCCACTCAACTTAACCTAACGCTAGAAACAAAACTGATTGCAAACCTTTACTTTGCCGGTCAAATTAACGGTACTACTGGTTATGAAGAAGCCGCGTGCCAGGGACTTATGGCCGGAATTAACGCCCATAACAAGGTGCACAACGCTGAACCTTTTGTGCTGAAAAGATCTGAAGCGTACATAGGCGTTTTAATTGATGATCTGGTCAACAAAGGCACAGATGAACCCTATCGTATGTTTACTTCCAGAGCGGAGCACCGCATTCTGCTTAGACAAGACAATGCTGACATTAGATTAACCGAAAAAGGGTTTACTTTAGGGCTTGCATCTGAAGAGCGTTTGCTGAACGTAACCCGGAAAATATCTGAGACGAAAGAAATTTTAGCCTATCTAGAGAAAAAAGGGATAGAGCCCGAAGAAGCAAATGGTGTGTTACTTGGTCTGGGTTCAGCACCCATTCATGAGCGAGCCAAAGCGGCTAATTTGTTAAAACGCCCTAATGTAGAATTAGAGCATGTAAGAGAAGCTTCAAAAAGTCTGGATCTTTTTGTAAGCAAATACCTGCCAGATAGCTTAGAACAGGCAATTATATCTCTGAAATACGCGAGCTACATAGAAAAAGAAAAGCACATGGCTTCTAAAATGGAAGAACTAGATAACTACCGCATTAAAGATCGGCTTGACTATGCTTCTATTAAGTCGCTCTCTAATGAAGCTCGCGAGAAATTATTTAAAGTACAGCCCGAAACCTTAGGCCAAGCATCGCGCATCAGTGGGGTATCGCCCGCAGATATATCCATCCTGATGGTGTATTTAGGAAAATAGCATGAGTTACGAACGGTTAGATCAGTGCCCTATTTGCTCAAAGACTGATTTAAAGAATTTTTTAGTAGTTCAAGACAAAAGTGTATCGCAAGAGAGTTTTGTCTTGGTGCAGTGTACCAACTGTGGCTTGAAATTAACCAACCCACGGCCCAGTGAAGCCGCGATTGGGGCTTATTATGCATCAGAAGCTTATATTTCTCATTCAGATACCAGCCAAGGATTGTTAAATAAAACCTATCGGTTGGTTAGGTCCATGGCTATCCGGAAGAAGGTGGAACTGGTTAATCGTCTTAATACCAGAGGTAAAATTCTGGATTATGGTTGTGGCGTAGGCTACTTTTTAAAAGCGTGTCAAAGACAAGGGTGGCAAGTAGAAGGCTATGAGCCAAATGAAACGGCACGTTTACAAGCGGAAGAAAAAATTGGTAAGTCTGTACTTTCTGCACAAATAGAGGTATTAGAAGCAGAAAGTTTTGATGTTATCTCGCTTTGGCACGTGCTAGAACACGTTCATCAGCTTAATGAAACTTTGCACACGTTGGTGAACGCGTGTAAAAAAGGAGGCTATATAGTACTTGCCGTTCCTAATTCAGATTCTTATGATGCCAAAAAATACGGGGCCGATTGGGCCGCGTATGATGTACCACGGCATTTATACCACTTCAACAAAGCCAGCATGCAAAAGCTCTTAAAAAAGCATAAGCTGGATTTAAAAGAAGTATTGCCCATGATATGGGATTCTTATTACGTGAGTATTCTAAGCGAAAAGTACAAACACGGCCAAACCAAAATGCTGGGTTCTTTCTTAACTGGTTTTAGATCTAATCTACACGCCGCTAAGAATGATAATTCGTATTCAAGCCAAATCTTCATCGCACAGAAAAAATAATAAACCATACACTAAGAGCAATGACCTTACAGTTCAAGCTGTAAGGTCATTTCCATTTTAAAGCTAAAAATGAAAAAACAGCTCCTAAACGCATTTATAGGATTTGCCCTGATGGCCTTGCATGGGTGTGCCAGTATTGGATCGCCGGAAGGAGGGGCCAGAGACTTTATAGCTCCAAAATTACTTTCTACCACACCTAGCAATGGCCAAACGCAGGTAAAACCAGAGAAAATAATTTTAACTTTTGATGAGCCTATTCAAGCCATTGACTTAAACAGACAATTAATTATTGCGCCCATCACTGACAACACTTATAAAACTAAGGTGAAAGGAAACACGGTGGAACTGACGCTTGATAAACCTTTGGAAGAAAACACTACTTACAGCCTTAATTTTAGAAAAGGCATTGCAGACATTACAGAGAAAAATGCCGCAAAAAACGTGGTAGTAACGTTTAGCACGGGGGCTTACGTTGATTCAGGCCGCGTAACAGGTACGGTTAAGCATTTGTTTAGCGCAGAAATTCCGAAGGAGGCGAATATTCTCTTGTACCGAGCCAGCGATTCGTTGCATATTAAGAAGGGGAAACCGTTGTATGCAACCCAAAACGACTCAGCCGGCAACTTTACCTTCCAAAACATAAAAGAAGGCAATTATTACCTGTACGCCATCGCTGAAAACAACAATAACCTGCGCTATGATACAGAAAAAGAGGCCATTGCGTATGTACCAGATTCTATAACCGTAAAACCAACGGTAACGGACCTCAACTTGATTTTGCATACGCAAGACAAAACAAACCCCAGCGCGCTCAGCCGGAAAGGATTCTTGAACCTCTATGAAATTGGCTATAACGAGGGACTTACCCACGTAGACGTAAAAAAGCAGAACGCAGAATCTGAGGTAGAGTTAAAATGGAAACTAGAAGGCAACGGCAAAACGCTGTGGCTATTCCCATCCAAACCCGACGAAAGCTCTTGGATTATTACTGCCCATGATAGCGCCGGAAATTTTAAGACAGACACCCTAAAAATTAGGTTATCGGGCGCTAAAGCGCCTATTCCAGGCAACAGCTTTTCTCTTTTAAACGGAAACACCATGAAACCTGGGGCAGAAATGAAACTGAGTTTTCCGGTGCCTATAAAATTATTAGATGCCAAAGGAGCAGTTTCTTTTCTGTTAGATTCTGTATCAACCGTCATGACCACAGATACTTCACAGTTTCAATTTAACGCCAACCACACTGAAATAACTTTTAAAATGCCCTTACCGGCTACAAGAGAAATTACGGTATCTATAGACACGACCAAACTTGTTCCTTTTATAGGACAACCTTTCCAAAATGTGAAGCAAATTGTTAAATTATCTGACCGTACCAGTGTAGGAAGCTTAAAACTCAAATTCGCGACAGACCAGAAAAGCTTTATTGTTCAGTTGTTAAGAGGAAAAGATGTAGTACGTGAGTCTAGAAATCAAAAATTGGTGACTTGGCAAGACCTGTCTCCCGGATCTTACGAGGTGCGCGTTCTAATTGACAGCAACGAAAATGGAAAATGGGACAACGGCGACCTTGACATCCGCACGTTA
>JBBSSO010000120.1:0-6146 GCA_038241905.1 Cytophagales bacterium
AATACTTCAGTCATTTTCCGCAAATTTGTTGATTAACATTGAGTCCTATTCGGCCGGTAATCCGTGTCTTTAGTAAGTTCTTTTACAAAGACAAAGCATTTGTGAAGGCCATTGCCCAGATTACGGGCTTGGCCCCAGACAACGTGCACCTTTACCAGCTGGCGTTTACGCATACTTCCTTTGCGCGCCAGAACCAGAACGGCAACCAAGAAACCAATGAGCGCTTAGAATTTCTTGGCGATGCAATTTTGGGCTCCGTGGTAGCCGAGTACCTTTTTAAAAAATATCCTTACAAAGACGAAGGCTTTTTAACCGAAATCCGCTCCCGGATGGTTAACCGCGAGTCTTTGAATAATTTGGCGGTGCGGGTAGGCTTGCATTCCCTCATTAAAGTAGACAACCTCTCGGGGGTAACCCGCCACAAATTCATTAACGGCAATGCCCTAGAGGCGTTGGTGGGCGCGGTGTATTTAGACAAAGGCTATAAAGACAGCAAAGATTTTATCCTCAAAAAGCTGATTAAGCCCCATTTTGATCTCCATCAGCTTACCACAACCACCAGCAATTTCAAAAGCAAACTGATTGAATGGGCCCAAGGGCAGAACCAAAGCATTCGGTTTGAGATTACGGCGCAGAAACAAAGCGGCAGTACCGTTGAGTTTACCGCTGCTGTAGTGGTCAACGACGAAATATTAGCGCAGGGCAGCGGCTTATCCAAGAAGAAAGCCGAACAAGCTGCCGCCGAGAAAAGCATGGCCGTACTCAAATCTGCTGGCTTCAATATTTCATAGAAGCAGCCATTAGGCTTTAAGAAGAGCCATTCCAAAAACTATTTTATTCCAAAATTCCCTTGTAGGGATAGGGCTAGACCTGTCCCATGCGGTGGCCTATAACTTTGGGTCTAATCCGGCACCTTTTTCTCCGATGCTTTTAATAAATTTACTAGGCTCGCGTTTTGTCTTTTTGGCTAGGGTTGTATCGTTTGGCAACTGTCCTTGGGACAGGTCTAGCCCTATCCCTACATGGGAATGCCTTTTTTTTTCGTAAGAGAGCGTAGGTAAAAAATGACCTTAAAATTCGCGCACAAGTCCTCGCCAAATTTCCAATTGTTGCCTTATCCAATTTATTTACTACTTAAAAGTTGGCGTTGGCATTTGCGTTTTAGGGCTGTTTTCTGGAAAGTAGGCCTAAAACAGCATTTGCTTTTTAACCATTAACTTGCGGGCCCTTTCTTCCGTTAGCATTGCATTAACCCCTACTAACTATGATACTCGCCGGCGCTGCCCTCAACCAGACCCCGCTCGACTGGGAAAATAA
Organism: Cytophagales bacterium; assembly: GCA_038241905.1. GTDB lineage: Bacteria > Bacteroidota > Bacteroidia > Cytophagales > Hymenobacteraceae > Nibribacter. The sequence continues at coordinate 1,318 of JBBSSO010000120.1, forward strand.
CCTCCGTAATATTAAATCCGCCATCGCGCAAGCCAAAGAAAGCAAGGTAGACATTCTCTGCTTGCCCGAGATGTGCCTACCGGGTTACGGTTGCGAAGATCTTTTCCTGAGCGATTGGTTTTCTGTGACGAGTTTTGAGAAATTGTTACAGATAAAAGAGTGGTGTACCGATATAGTGGTGTGCGTGGGACTGCCCATTCGGTTGAATCAAAGGACTTATAATACCGCTTGCGTTATTAAAAATCAGGAAATTGTGGGCTTTACCGCCAAGCAGTTTCTGGCCAACGATGGTGTGCATTACGAGCCGCGCTGGTTTTATTCTTGGGCTGCAGATGTAGTTGAGGAGTTTACAATGCTGGGCAAAACGTACGCCATCGTAGATATAATTTATGAGCACCAAGGCTTAAAATTTGCGTTTGAGATTTGTGAGGATGCCTGGCGAAACCACGAACGGCCCGGGTACCGGCACATGGCCAAAGGCGTGCAATTAATCATTAACCCCAGTGCCAGCCATTTTGCCATGAGCAAAACCGATGTGCGCTACAAACTGGTGGTAGAAGCCTCTGCCGAGTTTGGCTGCACATATTTGTACGTGAACCAACTGGGCAACGAAGCTGGCAAACTTATTTATGATGGTGAAATTATCATCGCGCAGAACGGCCATTTACTTCACCGCAACGGTTTGCTTTCCTTTAAAGACGTAGACTGCGAGTGTGCCGAAGTGAACCTACAACAACCGCTGCCGGTGGTGGAAGTGCCTGTTTTACCTCCGGTTGATGAAAACCGTGAGTTTATAGCGGCCGTATCGCTGGCCCTGTTTGACTACCTCCGCAAAAGCCGGAGCCGGGGTTTTGTGCTTTCCTTGAGTGGCGGCGCCGATTCTTCTATGGTGGCTGTGATGGTGGCAGAAATGGTGCGCCGGGCAGTAGCTGAGTTAGGATTGGCGGAATTTGCGCGCAAAATAAATTACTTTACCGCACAGGAACTGGCTGTTTTAAGCCTCCTTTCTGGAAAACAGCTCCAAAACGCGCTGGTGCAAAAGCTATTGGTAACGGCCTACCAGGGCACAATTAATTCATCAGACAACACGTACAAATCCGCGGAAGAACTGGCTAAATCCATTGGGGCGGTTTTCTATAATTGGACCATTGATGAAGAAGTAGCCGGTTACCGAAGCAAGATTGAGCACGCCATCGGTCGGCCGCTAACCTGGGATCAAGATGATTTAACGTTGCAGAATATTCAGGCGCGGGTGCGCGCGCCGGGTATTTGGATGCTGGCCAACCTCAATAATTCACTTTTGCTAGCCACCTCAAACCGCTCCGAGGCCAGCGTTGGATACGCCACCATGGACGGCGACACTGCAGGTTCCATCTCGCCGATTGCGGGCGTAGACAAACCGTTTGTCCGGCAGTGGCTGGTTTGGGCGCAGCAAGAATTAGGCTACGCTGGCTTGCAGTACGTGAACGCCTTGCAGCCCAGCGCCGAATTGCGGCCGCTGGAAAAAGCCCAGACCGATGAGGAAGACCTGATGCCGTACCCGCTTTTAAACCAAATAGAACGGCTCAGCTTTTACGAACGCCTCTCGCCGCAGCAGGTTTTTGAGCATTTAAAAGGCACCTACCCAGATGCGCAGTTGAAAGAATACATCACCCGCTTTTATTCGCTTTGGAGCCGTAACCAATGGAAACGCGAGCGCTACGCCCCGGGTTTCCACCTAGATGATTACAACGTGGACCCCAGCAGCTGGCTCCGTTTCCCTATTTTAAGCGGCGGCTACCGGCAGGAGTTAGCTAATTTAACGTAAAGGGCTAGTTGTAAATTTGCAGATTTGGAAATGAGATAATTCAAAAATACTTTTCTGCCGCAAGTTTATCTACCGGAAGTTTAACTACCGCAAGTTTAGCGCTAGCGTAACTTGTGGTAACCATGCCGCAAGTTTTCAACTTGCCCTCCAAAAACCGCACATAATAGGTCAACTTTTAGCATACTGATATCCGTGTTTTAGGCCTGTTTTTCTAAAAACAGGCCTAAAACAGGAAAGCTTCTTTTATTTTCCTCCAATGGCATCATCATTTTGGATGGCTTTTTTCTGGCGCTGGGTGCTGGTCATCTTTCCGAAGTTGAAATCAAGACTTATCCGCCAGTGCCGAGCCGGGTTGTAGTACGTACTGTTTTGCGAAAAGGTGTCTGTGGTAATGGTAGATCCGTTCCTTATGGTTTTGTTGAAAGGATTGTTTACGCCCACAGAGATAGCGCCTTTTTCCTTAAAGAATTTTTTTCGGACCGATATACTGGTGTAAGAATAGCCCCGCTGCTCTCCCTGCAACGAATGCTTAGGAGAATTATATCCGCCGTAAAACTGCGCCGAAATTCCTTTCTTAAACTCGTAGCTAGAATTTAGCGTAAAATTGTACTGCCAACCAGAATTGGAGAAAGAAGGGCTTTTAAGGTTCACGTAGTTTAGGTTTAAGCTTGGGCTAACGCTCCAAGCTGGCATGGGTTTGGTGACGCCGGATAAACTGAAACCGTACGCCACGTTGCGGGCAATGTTGGCATTGGTCGTCAGGAGCACGTCTACTTCCTCGCCTTTTATGGTCCTTTTTTCCTGAGTAGCAAGTTCCTGAATGGCATTGTCGGTTTGTCGCAAAAAGAGGGAGGCGTTAAGGGAATTGGTTTTAAAGTACGTGCTGTAGCCTAGTTCATAGGAATGGGTAAGTTCAGCGTCCAGTTCAGGGTTGCCTTGGTAGATGTTGTTGAAATCCTCCACCATCTCATACGGATTCAAAAGCCAGATCTGCGGCCGCTGAATGCGTTGGGTGTAGCTAGCCCTTACGGTGTGGATTTCTTTGAACGAGCGGGCCACCGATATGCTGGGAATCAGATTATCATAATCGTTTTTAAACATACTGCGGGTCAATTCATTAGCGGCTATATTCTCAAATTTGCCTTGGGTGTGGGTAAATTCGTAGCGCGAACCCAGAGCCACGTTGTATTTTTTCTTTAGCTGGATGGCGTAGGTGAAATACGCGGCGTACACATCCTGATCATAGGCAAAGTTGTTAATCAGCAGAGAATCCTGACGGTTGGGGAACAGGAAATTGTAATGGGCATCGCTTTGAGAATCTCTCCTAATGCTTTTAAGGCCCACCTCCAGAACCGATTCATTACCAAAAGTCTGGGTATAGTCTACCTGTAACGTCTTTTCTTGCGACGGGGCGTCATTGTCATTTAACTGCCGCATGATTAGGGCCCGGTCAGCGTTTAGCTGCAGGTTGTCATAAATATCAAAAGACTCACGGCGGTTCACCTGCGCTAGCACGGCCAGTTCCTGCTTGGTTTTGAACGTGTGCGTGTACCCAAAATTAGCATCTAGGCCGTTGCTGCCCCAAATATTGCGCAAATCATAGTACTGTTGCTGCCGTTCTTCAGGAGTCACAAAAAGCGAGTTTTGCTGGCGCGTGCCCAGGTAGTTATTTTTGTTGTAGCTAAGGCTTAAGGTAAAGGCATTGAGCGTGTCTGGGTCAAAGTCAAATTCAATCTGCCCGTAAAACCCGTTGTTAAGGTTCCGTGAGGACCCATTTTGGTACAGATTGTTAACTGCTACCCCCTCTGCCGATTCACGCACCAACTCAATGCTAGAACGGTTGTTGTTGCCGTACAGACTCAGGTTAGAATTAATCCCAAATTTGCCGCGGCGTGCGTTTAGGCTGCCGGTACCGTAGCGGCCCCGGTTACCGCCGCTTACAGATACTTTTCCGTTAACGCCCGCCAAGTTGTTCTTTTTGGTGATGATGTTAATGATACCGCCCGTACCCTCGGCATCGTACTTCGCCGAGGGGCTAGTAATCACCTCCACGCTTTTGATAATGTCAGCGGGAATTTGTTTGAGGGCCTCGGCCAAGTTGGTGGCCAGAATACTGGAGGGCTTGCCGTTCATAAGCACCCGCATGTTGGAACTGCCGCGGAGCTGCACATTGCCATCAGCGTCTACAGTTACAGAGGGTACTTTTCGTAGTACATCTGATGCCGTAGTACCTAGGTTACTGATGTCATTTTCGGCGTTATACACCAGGCGGTCCCCTTTATCTTCTATCAGGGGCTTCTCGGCTACAATTGTTACTTCCTGCAATTTGGTGGCGCTGACGTTGAGCAGAATTTTGTTAAATGCTATCTCCTTGCGAGTTGCGGAAACAATAAATGTAGGTTGCGTAGAAGACTCATAGCCCAAAAAACTGGTGGTAAGAGAGTAACTGCCCCGCCTTACCTGACTAAAGGAAAAAAAGCCCTGAGCATTGGTAAGAGTACCATCTACAGGTTTACCGGTAACTGTGCTAGTAAGCGTAACGGTGGCAAACTGCACTGGCTGCCTAGACAGGGAATCAATTACCAAACCCGTCACCTTGCCCGTGATTTGAGACAGCGTTTGGGCTTGCAAGGCACTATTGAAAAAAATACAGAGAAAAAAGCAAAGGGAGCGAAGGGGGAAGTTCATGAAAAGGGCTTTGGTAATAGTGTGGGGTAACTAGTTGTTCTTACGAGGGTTGGACAGTCTAAATTTTTTAATCTTATCAAAGCGAGCCATCCATGTGAGCGTTAATGTATCTACTAGATGCACTGACCACCAAAGTAGTTGCCCCGGCTCCATTATTTTTTACGGTTTCTGATGGTAACGTTCTTTTTAACTTAGCAGGATTCAAGTGACAAATGCAACTTTCTGATGGAACATTTGATTAGGTGAATTATAGTTGAATCTTTTTCTTGGCCTGTTGTTGAGTTCCTCCTGGATATAGAGAACCTGCTCTGGGGTTAGTTCCTCGAAGCTGGAT
>JBBSSO010000121.1:0-6138 GCA_038241905.1 Cytophagales bacterium
CGTAGTGTTGGCCTTCATAGCCTCTCTAATTCCCTTCGGAACTTTTTGGCTAGATAAAAAAATTGGTCATGATAAGAGCATGCAATAAGCGTTGTTTAAAAGTTAACGAAACAGAATCACACCTAACCTCTCAACTCCGTTAGATTTAGCAGTTCTGTTTTAGGCCTGTTTTTGAAAAAACAGGCCTAAAACGCCCTTTGTCCAGAACTGACAAAATCTTTTTTTCATAAATATCATCGCGTTAGCGATGTTGGTATTTCCTTAAACCAAAGAAGCCGGCTCACTGGGCCGGCTTCTTTGGTTTCTAGGCTGATGCGTTGCGTTATAATTTCGGTTTTACCACCAAGCTTTCGCCGACGGTCACGTTGAAATCTGGTTTGTGGTTCCACTCCATAATTTCCTTGATGGTGACGCCGTACTTCCTGGAAATCTGGTACATAGACTCGCCCGCACCCACTTTGTGCAGCACTACACCGGTCGTTTTAGGGCTGGCCGCTGATGCTATCGAAGTCCCTTTCTCGGGCTCAATTTCTTCTGCTAAAGGTTGGGCTGGGGCCACCAATCCTAATACTTGGCCCGGGGAAATAGCTCCGGAAACTCCTAAATTGTTCCACTTCTGCAAATCTGCTAGCGCGATGCTGTATTTTCTAGCAATGCTGTACAGCGTCTCGCCGGGGGTTACTGTGTGCTCAGAAGCATTAGTCTTTTGAGGTGCTGAGGTAGGAGCAGGAGCCAGTTCTGCCGCAGTTTCCTGAGCAGGTCCGTTCAAGCGCAGCACTTGGCCTAGCGCCAGCGGTGCACTCACGTCCAGTTGGTTCCAGGCTACTAAATTTTCCATAGATACGTTGTGCTGCTTGGAGATGGCATACAATGTCTGGCCTCTTTCTACGGTGTGCTGCGTGGCTATTTCAACTGGGGTAGAAACGGATTTTACCTCCACCACTAGCGGCTCATCTGGTGCTTTTTCTAGCACGATTGAAACCGGTTCAGACGTGTTTTTTAGCGGGTAAGTGCTCGGCGAAGAAGCCGTTAACGGAGCTGTTTCCTTCACGTCTGCCACCGTAACCGCGGTTGGAGTTGGTGGATCAGTTTCAACCGCTGGAGTGGGCAGGGGAGTGACGGACGGAGTTGACGGCACTTTGGCTTGCGCGAGCGCCGGTGAGCTTTTCTTGGCTTGCAGAGCGGCAGGCGCTTCTTGCGCTAAAATTTCCTGACTCTCCGTTTCTAGCTCATCGTTTAGATACCTAATTTCAACGGGCGTGTTTTTAGGGCGCGTATGTTGCAGCCAAACCACGCGACCGGGCACCAAAGCCTCCGTTTTCTTCATGCGATTTTTGCTGCGCAGTCGATTCATTTTTACGCCGTAGCGTTGCGCTAAAACAAACATAGTTTCGCCGCTTTGCGCGATGTGGTAATCAACCTCAGCCTTAGATTTTTTGGTTTGCAAATAATATGTTTGGCCCGGCAAAATGGGATCAAACGACCGCAAATCATTTATGCGCAGGAATTTGCGAGTAGACATTTTGGCTTGCAGCGCCAAAATATCTTTGTTGTCGCCGAGTTGAGCAACTACGGCTTTTAGACCATTTACGGTGGTAGTTTTCATCCGCCGTTTGGCGGTAACTCTTTTAGTTTCTTCTGGGGCTGGTTTGGTTTCTACAGGAGCAGGGGCAGGTTTTTGCACTGGTCCCACCTGAGTAATTGCAGCCCGGGCCGTTGCGTTCTTTACCGGAATCAACACCAAATAATCTTTATCCAGCGGCATGGTAGAAGCCGTGAACCACTTGTTATAGCTTTCTACTTCGGCGGCATCAGCCTGAGCTTCTAGCGCAATTTCTAGCAACGTTTGGCCCGGAACCGCTCTTACCAACGTTAGCGCCAGCGGCGGATTTGGGTTTTTACCAATAACGTTTTCATAGGCAATTTTATGCGCCAGAAAAGTGAGCAAGTACCTGTTGGTTTTGCTGTCTAATACCATTTTTTTGGCCCCAATGTCAGAGGTTTTGGTGAGGGCTTTGGTGCCAGTTAAACCTTGATAATAAGAAAAGAGCGCGTTAAACCAATTCTGGTAATATTGGTTGTTGCGGATCAAATATTTGGCGGCTCCGCGGCTAGATTCTACAATGTGTTTCCGTTCATCTACCAAGCTATTTACCCGTAGGCCAACATCGGTGGCAGAGCCTTCCTTGAACTGCCAGAAACCCACGGCGTTTGAGGTTGAAACGGCATCAGAAGTTAAGCCACTTTCTTGCAGGGCCAGATATTTAAAGTCGGGGGGTAGGCCTTCTTGCGCAAAAGCCTGCTCAATAAACGGGAAATACGCATCGGCTAAGTCAACTTTTCGCTGAAAATATCCTTTATGTTTGGTAAGCGCATTTACCATGTTTTGGATTTCAGTACGAGCATCATCCTTAATTTGCAGGTGTTGGTCAGCAAAGTAAATATTGTTTGGTACGATGGGGCTTTGAGCGCGGGCCACCCAGCACAAAAGGCTGAACAACAGCAGGGATACGGATTTCTTCATGGTTAAAAAACGCTAATCGGCAAAAATAGGAGAAAACCTATGTTCTTGTAAAACTCTAGTTGACGCTAGGTAAATAGCTATCCGGTAACAAGTTGTACAAGTAGGCTTAGATGCAAAGTAGGCAATTTTGGGCGCTAGATAGAAGGAATACCGGTGCTATTTATCCACGCAGTTATCCACAAAGTGCTCCGGCTACCGTTTGCGGACCGCCAGAATGCCGTCTCTGAGCGGCAGGAGCACGTTTTCGGTGCGAGGGTCTTGCTGCACCTTTAGGTTAAATGCCAGCATGTCTTTTGTGTCATTGTCTAGCTTAGTCCGGTATTTCTCCACCACTTTTCCGCTCCACAGCACGTTGTCAATCAGAATAATGCCGCCGGGCCGCACGTGATCTAAAACACGGTCATAATACAATCCGTTGCTTTTTTTGTCGGCATCAATAAAAACCAGGTCCCAGGTTTCAGAAAGCGTAGGAATAATCTCGGCGGCTTGGCCGATGTGTTGTTTAATTTTGGTTTCTAAACCGGCTTCTTGAACGTAGCGGCCCACCATTTCCTCTAGTTCGGCATTTACGTCAATGGTATGCAAAAGCCCGTCGTCGGTTAAACCTTCCGCCAAACACAAAGCCGAGTAGCCCGTGTACGTCCCAATTTCCAGAATGCGGCGGGGCCGAAGAAGTTGGGAAAAAAGCGCCAGCGTACGGCCCTGCAAGTGCCCCGAAAGCATGCGTGGTTTTAGGACTTTTAAATGCGTTTCGCGGTTTAACCGGTAGAGCAAATCGCTTTCTGGCGTGGTGTGGTCCTCGGCGTACGCAAGTAGTTCTGGGTCCAGGAAATCCATTTTCTTAAAGGTTAAAATTTGATAATAGGGAGATTATTGCCCCGGCAAAGATACGGTTGGGCGAAAGAATTTTCTGTTTTAGGGCTGTTTTTCAGAAAACAGGCCTAAAACAGAAAGACCTCTCAAGCTTATAACGCCTGAGAGGTCTTTCTGTTTATCGTTTAAATTTTAACTAATATTCAAATCTAAAACCGCTTGATCATGCAACCAGTGGCGCGACGATCAGCGTTGCTCACTGCGCGACCAGCCAAAAGATTGTCCAATGCGTTGGCCAAATACTTTTCTTTGACATAAGACGGTACCTGCGGATTATCATCAATGGCGCCCTTGTAGCGAAGATGGAAACCATCTGCCGAGTTCTGTAAAACAAAAACTTCGGGGGCTTTGGTGGCGCCAAACTGTTTGCTTAGGTTCTGGCCTTCGTCAATGAGGTACGGGAAATCCTGCGCAGCGGTGTTGGCCAAGTCGGGTTGTGCTTTGGGCGCTTTGCCTTCGTCTAAACCAATAGCGGCATTTACGTACACAAACCGCACGCCTTTGCCAGTATACGCCTGGTCTAAGCCCTGTAGACGGGTTTCATACAATTTGGCGTACGGGCATTTTACGCTGGTAAACACCACCACAACTATCTGGGCAGCGTTAAAACTGGACAACGGCACCGATTGATTTTGTCCATCTTTCAGGGTGAAATCGACAATTTTAGAACCAATCTGGTATCCGCCTTGGGCGAAAGACGCGCTGCTCAACAGCACCGCGGCCAATAGTATGTATAGTTTTTTCATCATTTCTTTTTTTTTGATGTAAGATGTTAAATGCAAGATTCAAGCCGAAGCACGTTAAAGCTTGTTAAAAAGTAGACTCAGGGAAATTCATTTCCTTAAAGTTTCTGTTTTAGGCCTGTTTTTCTAAAAACAGGCCTAAAACAGAAACCTAGGAACGCAAAAAATTAACGTCTACTGTCCTCTATTTCTAAAACGATAAAGACTTTCAACTTTGCTTAGATCTCTTTTAACACATAAGTTAAAACGTAATCTGGCATCACTTCATACTGAACGGCATAGGTCTGGTGCAGGTTGTACGTCTGCACTGTGCCCATAAACTGTCCGGTGGTTTGCAGTTCTACCGGCGGCAAAAGCAAATTCTCTTTGAACTGCAGCTTTTTTTGGCGGTAAATCTTATATAACGTTTCCTTGGCGCTCCAAAAAAGGTGCATCATGGTTACGTCGCCTGCTACGGCTGCTATTTCTGCCTCGTTCAAAAATTTAGAGATTAGCTTCTGCACCTTATTCCCCCTCATTTCAATATCTATGCCAACCCCGCAATTCCCCGAAACTAGCGCGCCCACCCAAGGTCCTGAATGCGTAAGCGAAACCTGAATATGGCCCGCCGAGCAAACCGGCTGCCCCGTTTCTTCCCGATGAATGAGCACGGGTTCCGGCGTTATCTGCGCCAACAGCGTGTAAGCTAAAACGCGGGCGGCCAGCCATTCTTTGGTGCGGGTTTCAGATTTGAAAGCGGGTAGTTCTACCATCGGCCGCAAGGCCATTAATAGGATTTTTAATTCCTCCGCAGATTCTGTTATGCGCCAAATGCCCAAATATGTTGTGGCAGATAAGGTTTTGGTTTGGAGCAGCGGCATGTTAATATATAAGGGGAAGGATTCCTGTTTTCGGGCTGTTTTTGGTAAATTTAGGCAAAAATAGCGTTTCGCCGCGCACCCTTTGCCATGGCTAGTCCGTTTCAGGTACAGAAAATTAACACGTTTACCGGTCACCAAGATTGCGTGTACACCGTAGAGCGCGCGCCAGAAAGCCAGAAATTCTTTTCGGCCGGGGCCGATGGCATGGTGGTAAAATGGGACCAAACCAACCCAGCCCAAGGCGAGTTAGTGGCCCAGGTAAGTTCTAGCGTTTATGCGCTTCGGTACGTGCCCGAGCGCAACTGGCTTTTAATTGGACACAACCAAAATAGCTTGGAGGTGCTTGATTTGGACACAAAAACAGTGGTAAAAACTATTCCGCTGCCGCCCGCCGCTATTTTTGATATTCAATATTCTGCCGCTAGAAACCGGGCGTGGCTGGGTTTAGCCGATGGCTCTTTGATAAGCATAAACTTAGAAAGCTTGGAAGTAGATAATCTAGTTCAGGTCTCCTCTAAAAGCGTGCGCACCATTGCTTTGCACCCTGCGGGCGAAGAAATGGCCTTGGGTTTGAGCGATCACCGCATTTTACTTTTAGACCAAGCTACCATGGTGCCCAAACAGGTTTTGGAAGGGCACACCAATTCTGTCTTTACGCTTGCGTACACGCCAGATGGGCAGTTTTTGCTTAGCGCGGGCCGCGATGCCCACCTGAGAATCTGGCAGGTAGCGCAGGGTTACCAGTTGCATAGCAGTATAATTGCCCATCTTTTTACCATCAACCACATCGTGTTCAGCCCCAGCGGAAGGCTTTTTGCCACCTGCAGCATGGATAAGTCTATCAAAGTGTGGGATACTACTACGTTTAAATTGCTGAAAGTAATAGACAAAGCCCGCCATGCCGGGCACGGCACCTCGGTCAATAAATTGTTTTGGTCTAGTCACTGGAATCAGTTAGTTTCGTGTAGTGATGACCGAAGCATAGCCGTTTGGGCCTTAACCTTGAAGGAAATATGAAGATTACACCGTTAGAAATCAGACAGAAAACGTTTGAAAAAGCGTTTAGAGGGTTGGACAAGGATGAAGTACAGGCTTTTTTGTTGACGCTATCGCAGCAATGGGAAAAACTGCAGGACGA
>JBBSSO010000122.1:0-6132 GCA_038241905.1 Cytophagales bacterium
GAAAGGTTTTTTGGCTACCAGCACCATTACGCCCTATTTCATTAGTCTTACAGACCAGCAAGCCGCGGTAACGCATTTATACAACGTCGCGCTGGGGCTAGAGTCGCAGGTAGTCGGCGATTTTCAAATTCTAAATCAGGTAAAGAAAGCCTACACCTGGGCCACCGAGGCAGGGTTAGTCAACGCGTTTTTGCACCGCTTGCTGCACACTATTTTTAACGCCAACAAACGCGTGTCTAATGAAACCGCGTTCCGCGATGGCGCTGCTTCCGTGGCCTATGCGGCGGTAGAGTTGGTGGAAGAATTAACCCAGCACCTTGTTAGTCCGCGGGTTTTAATGATCGGCGTAGGCGAGATGGGCAGCAACGTTTGCCTCAACTTTCAGAAAACCAGAATTAAAGACGTGGTGGTGGTCAACCGAACGCACCAAAAAGCGCAAGAACTGGCCGTCAGAGCCAACGCCCGCGCCGTATATTGGGAAAACCTTAACGCCGAAATGCAACAAGCCGATGTGGTCATTTCCTCTGTTCCCGGCGATTGCTTTTTCATCGGGAAGAATGACCTGGCAGACCGTTCTGGTAATAAACCCCTAGCTTTTCTGGACCTTTCCATGCCGCGCAGCATTAGCGATGAACTGGCCACTTTGCCGGGCGTTGTGGTGTATAATGTTGATACCATTCATACGCGCGCATCGCAAGCCCAGGAAAAACGAATGGCCGCCATACCAGCGGTCAACCAAATTATCACTGAAAGCAGGCAAGAGTTTGAAGGCTGGGCTCAAGAAATGGAGTTTTCGCCGGCCATTCAACAATTTAAAAACCGTCTGGAAGAAATCAGAAAGAGAGAAGTAGCGCGCGCGATGAAAAAGTTGAGCGCCCAAGAGCAGGAATTGCTAGAAACCATCACCAAAAGCATCCTGAACAAGATTGTAAAATTACCGGCGCTAGAACTCAAAGCCGCCTGCCTCCGGGGCGAGTCTGACGATTTGCTAGCGGGATTACATCAGTTGTTCCAGTTGGAGAAAGAGTCGGCCTAGATTATTTTTTCTTAATGCTCATTTTAGAATTTAAAAGACATTTAATCTTTTGTCATTCTGAAAGAACCTTGTGAGCGAACTAGAAAAACGCGGACAAAATGCTAATGTATCTCACCACTAAAAACACACTTCTGAAAATGCTGTTTTAGGCCTGTTTTTTCAAAAACAGGCCTAAAACAAGAAATCCCCACTGGTATTTTCCAGCGGGGAATTCTTGTTAACTCAAAAAGATATCCTAATAATCGTTTACGCCAATTTCAAATCTGAAATAATCCGCTGAATTTTGTTATCCAATTTTTTACCTACCGCTTCATATTCGGCCGCTGAGGCCAACGGCTCCCGCACGCTGAAATAGAACTTAATCTTGGGCTCTGTTCCAGACGGCCGGGCCGAAACTTTGGTGCCATCGGCGGTAACGAATTGCAGCACGTTGGAGCTTTCTAGACCTGTCGCGGTTTCTTCGCCGGTTTGTAGGTTTTTACTGAAGCCAGTTTTATAGTCAATCACCTCGGCCACTTCTGAGCCGGCAATCATTTTAGGCGGATGCTCGCGCAGGTCTTGCATCATCTCCTGAATCTCTTGGGCGCCCCGATGGCCTTTTTTGGTTAATGAAATCAAGTCTTCTTTGTAGTACCCAAACTGGATGTACATCTGAATCATGACTTCGTACATGCTTTGGCCTTGATCTTTAGCGCTGGCTACCATTTCGGCAATCATGGCGCAGGCAGATACCGCGTCTTTGTCTCGCACAAAATCACCAATCAAAAACCCGTAGCTTTCCTCGCCGCCGCAAATGTACTGGGCTTGGCCTTCTTTCTCGCGCATGATAGTGGCAATGTACTTAAAGCCCGTCAAGGTGTCATAGCAGTCCACCCCGAAACCCTCCGCAATGCGGTTAAACAGATCCGTAGTCACGATGGTGTTGACCACGTATTCTTTACCAGTCAGTTTGCCGGCTTTTTGCCACGCTTGTAAAATGTAATACGTGAGCAAAGCCGCGGTTTGGTTGCCATTTAACAGCACAAATTGTCCGTTCAGGTCTTTCACGGCCATTCCCACACGATCGGCGTCTGGGTCGGTGGCTAAAACCAGGTCTGCGTCTAACTCAGTAGCCTTTTGCATGGCCAAGTTCATGGCGTCTTTCTCTTCAGGATTAGGATTAACCACTGTCGGGAAATTACCATCGGGCGTAGCCTGGGCCTCTAATATATGCACGTTGGTAAAGCCAAACCGCTCCAAGGCGCGAGGCACCAGCGTAATGCCAGTGCCGTGGATGGGCGTAAACACAATGCTCAAATCATGCTGCCGCTGAATCATGGCAGGGTCAACCGACAACTTCTGGACTTCCGCCAAATAAGCCTCATCCACTTCTTCCAGAATATAGGTGATGTTGTCTGGGTTGCCCTCAAATTTTACCTGATCTATGCTGTTGATTCTGGCTACTTCTGAAATAATATTTTTGTCGTGCGGGGCTGTTACTTGGCTGCCATCGGTCCAATAAGCTTTGTAACCATTGTATTCTTTGGGGTTGTGCGATGCCGTTAAAACCACGCCACTCTGGCAGCCTAGGTACCTAATGGCGAAAGACAATATAGGGGTAGGCCGCAGCTCTTTAAAGAAATAAACGTGAATGCCGTTGGCGCTGAAAACATCTGCCACCACTTTGGCAAATACATCAGAATTATTGCGGCTATCATGCGCAATGGCCACTTTTATAGGTTGGTCTGGGAAAGATTTTAACAGATAATTACTCAGTCCTTGAGTGGCCATGCCCAGCGTGTACTTGTTCATGCGGTTGCTGCCCACGCCCATAATGCCGCGCAAACCACCGGTGCCAAATTCTAGTTCTTTGTAAAAAGCATCGGTCAGCGTGTCCGTGTCTCCGGCGTCTACCAGGCCTTGTAATTCGGCTTTAGATGCTGCGTCATAGCCGCCTTGCAACCAGCCGGTTACTTTATTTTGAATGGCAGGGTCAAGCGTTTGGTTATTTTCCATAGGTAATTGTATAGAGCGAGTTTTGCGTTTTAGGCCTGTTTTTAGAAAAACAAGCTTAAAACAGAGTTTATAAAAGCGCACTTTCTAACAGCGTGCGTTTGGTTAAGATTGTACTGGCTTTGCAGCCAGTAGCTTGTACGGGGTACAAACGGAGCCGTTGTAAAATGCTTAATGCGTGAAATAATAAAGTTAAAATTAAGAAATAAACTTGATTGCCTGCGCTGCGCGATGGCGTAAAGTGCAGCTACGCGCGAGGCGCTGCATTGCGCCAAATCCACCGGATTTATAAATTTCCCCGCAGGGCTTGCTCGCGTTCAATGGCCTCAAACAACGCTTTAAAGTTTCCTTTTCCGAAGGATTTTGCTCCTTTGCGTTGGATGATTTCGTAAAAAACGGTGGGCCGGTCTTCTACCGGCTTCGTGAAAATCTGGAGCAGATAACCTTCGTTATCGCGGTCTACTAGAATGTTTAGGTCTTGGAGGGGTTTTAAATCTTCGTCAATGGTGCCTACGCGGTCCAGCAAATCAGCGTAGTAAGAAGAAGGCACCTGCAGAAACTGCACACCGCGGCCTTTCAGTTCGGCCACGGTTGAAAGAATATCATCGGTGGCTAGCGCGATGTGCTGCACGCCGGGCCCGCCGTAAAAATCTAAATACTCCTCAATCTGAGATTTTCTTTTGCCTTCGGCGGGCTCGTTAATCGGGAATTTGACGTAACCGTTTCCGTTGCTCATTACTTTGCTCATGAGCGCAGAATATTCCGTAGAAATGTCTTCATCGTCAAACGTGAGGAGCAGTTCAAAACCCATCACTTTGGCGTAGAAATCAACCCAGGTATTCATTTCTCCCCAGCCCACGTTGCCCACGCAATGGTCCACGTGTTTTAAACCAACTGACGTTACGGGCATGGCGTTGGTGCGGGCCTCAAAGCCGGGCATAAACTGACCGGTGTAATTTCTGCGCTCCACAAATGTGTGCACGGTTTCGCCGTAGGTGTAAATAGAAGCTACTTTTACTTCGCCGTATTGATCGGTTAAAGTTTGGGGCGCACCCGCCGAGCGGGCCCCGCGACTCATGGTTTCTTGGTAAGATTTTTCGGCATCGTCTACCCACAAGGCCATTACTTTTACGCCATCGCCGTGAAGGCGAACGTGTTCAGAAATTTCTGAATCGGGTAGGAGCGAGGTAGTTAGCACAAAACGCACCTTTCCTTGTTGCAGCACGTAAGAAGCTCGGTCACGCAGCCCAGTTTCTGGTCCGGCGTATGCCACCAAGTCAAACCCGAACGCACTTTGGTAATAATAAGCGCTTTGTTTGGCGTTGCCCACGTAAAACTCCACGTAATCTGTTCCTTTAAGCGGTAAAAAATCAAGGTTCTGTGTCATTCTGGGTTGGTTTACGGGTATGGAATGCGGCAGGGGAAACTGCGTTTAGGTAAAAATAGAATAATTGCGCCAGAAAGAAAATAGCGATTACCGGAAGGGTTTTGCTCCAACTACTTGGATTTCGCGCAATATGTTGTAAAATTTGTAAAAAATAAAAGAAGCATGAATATCCAAGAATTGAATACCTCGCTGGTGACCATCATCCAGAAAAAGCAAGAGTTAGCAACCTTGCCTTACAATGATGACCGCTACGATGAGGTAGAGGAAGAATTGCATGACCTGGAAGATGATTTTAACGATACTTACGGCCAAAACCTGGAAGAAGTGTTAGCGGACGTTCACCAAAAGATTTGCCCAGATACCGATGTGTTGTTGCCTACCGCCTATTTGCCTGATGCTTTAGGTGCCGATGGTCAAGTAAACATAACCGGCAAACTGGGCGTTTGGGTTGACTCTGATGAGTACCCCAACAAAGAAGCGCGTCTGCTGCTAGTACCCAACCCGACCCGTTTTATGCTAAGCGTAGGAAAAACCGTTCGGAAAGAAGTTTGGAATGCCGAAGCTGCCGTTTAGGTTGCACTCTAATTTAAAACAGAAAAGCTCTGCGCCAGTAATTGTCGCAGAGCTTTTCTGTTTTAGACGATGCTAAAATCCTAACTTTATGCGGACATCCTGCAAAACTGGCTGTCCAATGGCTCTGGCTTTGGCAGCGCCCTGCTGTAATTTGGCATCAACTTCGGCTAAGTTTTGCATGTAATAATGGAACCGCTCGCGGGGCTCGGCGAATTTGGACATAATAAGCTCAAATAGTGCTTGCTTGGCGTGGCCGTAGCCCAATCCGCCGGCTAGGTATTTCTGGCGAAGGTCCTCGGTTTCTTGGGGCGTTCCTATCAGCGAGAAAAGTTTAAAGGTAGTATCAGTTTCGGGGTCTTTGGGGTCGTCTAAGTCTTTGCTGTCGGTAACAATGCTCATAACGCGCTTGCGAAGCTCTTTTTCTGGTAAAAAAATGTCTATTGTGTTGCCGTAAGATTTGCTCATTTTTTCGCCATTAATGCCCGGCACGGTCATCACCGACTTATCAACTTGGGCCTCAGGCAACACAAACGTCTCGCCGTAGAGGTGATTAAAAGAGCTGGCAATGTCGCGGGTAATCTCCACGTGCTGGACCTGGTCTTTGCCCACGGGCACGGTGTTGGCGTTGTAAAGCAGAATATCAGCGGCCATGAGTACCGGATAGGTAAATAGTCCGGCGTTTACATCGGCTAAGCCGCGCCGCGCCGATTTATCTTTAAACGAATGCGCGTTCCCCAGCATTGGAAACGGCGTGAAACAACTCAGGTACCACGTTAATTCAGTGACTTCGGGCACGTCTGACTGCCGATAGAAAATATTTTTATCGGTGTCAAACCCAAACGCCAGCCAAGCGGCAGCCACCGCGTAGGTGTTGTGGCGACGCACCTCCGCATCGCGGATGGAGGTAAGCGAGTGCAAGTCAGCAATGAAATAGAGCGACTCGTTGCCGGGTTTTTTGGAAAGCTCAATGGCGGGCAAAATAGCGCCCAGCAAGTTACCCAAGTGCGGGCGCCCGCTACTCTGGATACCGGTAAGAATTCTGGCCATGGTCAAATAGATTTGGCTGCAAAGTACGTAAATGCCCGGCAAACCATAAAATAAGAAATGGCCCACGGGCCGATGGCGCCAAGATATTGAAAGTAAA
>JBBSSO010000123.1:0-6110 GCA_038241905.1 Cytophagales bacterium
ACGGGCAACAAGCCCAATTTGTGCTCAGAAGACTGTTTTCGGCCCCAGGCCGATGCAAACGTGCGGGTTAGTAGCAGCAGAATTGCCAGCCCTAACAGTGCCGCGAACGCCGCCCAACCGTAGCTGGTGCCAGAAAGGAAAGGAAAAGTCCCCAGCAGATGAAAGACGCAAAACGCCATCAGCAATTGTAGGGTAGTGGTCAAAAACACGCCAGACACCAGCACCCGCTGCGGTTTTTGGAGCAAAGTTTGGATTTGACCAGTGTGCCGTGCTTTGGCATGGCTGTGGGCTGCATGGTTGCAGAAAGTCTGGAAAGCAGCCAGAGCGGCAGTAAAAGTTAGACTAAGGATAAAAAATAGCAAAAGCAGTGCCACCGGCCAGACAAGAGAAGCCTGCGGATACTCTGAGAAAATGAAAAGGAGCGGAGAGCCCCAACTGGAGGGCTCTCCTAAGGGAGGTGAACTTTGCAAAGTATAAAAGTTGATGAAACAATATCGCGACGAGTGGCTTAAACCCTGCTCAGCTGCTTAAAATGGCAGATCGTCGGGTTCTTCTTCTGGCATGGGCCGGGCATTACCGCTACTTTTAGACTCAGCGTTGTTGCTGCTTCCAGAACTGTTGCTGCTGCCAGAACTGTTGCTATTGTTGTTGCTGTTATTATTACTGTTGCTATTAGAAGAAGAATCATTGTAAGACCCGCCGCCGGAGCCAGAACTGCCTTCGGGTCGGCCACCCAGCATGGTCATGTTATCGGCTACAATTTCAGTAGAGTAGCGCTGAATGCCTTCTTTGTCTGTGTAGTTGTTAGACCTAATTCGGCCTTCAATATATACCGATTGGCCTTTTTTAAGATATTTTTCTGAAATATCGGCTAAGCCGCGCCACAGCGTTATGTTGTGCCACTCGGTGCGTTCTTGGCGGTCGCCGTTTTTGTCTTTAAACGTTTCTGAGGTAGCCAGCGGGAAACGAGCCACGGCCACGCCACCTTCTAAATGACGCACCTCGGGGTCTTTCCCCAGGTTCCCGATTAAGATAACTTTATTAATGCTTGCCATAGTGGTAGGTAAGGAGGTAAAACTATACTTTAATGGGTATCAGACTAAATTAAAAGCTTTTTCTGCCTAACCATAAGTCATCGGCCTAGATTTGCTTAGTTAAAACAGAGGTTAAACTTACTCTAAAAATAGTTAAAAAAAGTGTTCCTTCAAAAAAGAATCTATGAGCACCGGTTTGGGCAGAGCCTCAATTTGGGTAAGGGAGTATAACTGCAAGCCGGCGTTCTTCGCTTCTTCCTCCTTTAAACGGGAAAGAAGCGGCAGAAGATAAAATTGGGCGTTAATTTTTTGATGGCTCAGAATATGCTTGTACACGTTGCCCGTTGCCTTAATCTCTGAAACCGGTAAGCCGTCTAGCTGCGAGAAAAACGCGGGCAGCGCCTCGGGCAAAAGGTGGATTGAATCTGTTTCCAGTGCGTAAAAGTCGTACAAGCCGCGCCAGATGTCGGTATCAGCAGAGCGCTTCTTTAGGTAGAGTTGTTCCTGCACTTGAAATACAAAATAATGGAAAAATCGGGCCCGGCTGGCTTTGGCTTTTTGTTTTACCGGCAGCACCTGCACCAACCCGTGCTGAAACGCGAAACATTGGGTTTGCAGCGGACAAAACAAGCAATCTGGCGCCACGGGCGTGCATTGAATGGCCCCAAACTCCATTATTGCTTGGTTAAACATATCTGGTTCCTGTGCCGGAATCAGTTCATTGGCCAGTTGCTCAAACACTTTTTTGCTGGCAGGCGCCGCAATGTTTTCATGCCGGCCAAAGACCCGGGCCAACACGCGGTACACGTTGCCGTCTAACACAGCCACTTGCTCTTGGTAAGCAAAAGAAGCAATGGCCGCCGCCGTGTAAGTGCCCACTCCTTTTAATTTAAGCAGGCCTTGGTAACTTTCAGGAAACTGACCGCCGTACTCAGAAACTACTTGTTTGGCCGTAAAATGCAGATTTCGGGCCCGGGAATAATAGCCTAATCCTTGCCAAAGGCGCAATACTTCATCTTCGGGGGCGTTGGCTAAATCAAAAACCGTGGGGAACTGCTCCAAAAACTTGACATAATACGGCAAGCCTTGGCGCACGCGGGTTTGTTGTAAGATAATCTCAGAGAGCCAGATAGCATACGGGTCACGGGTATCGCGCCAAGGTAGGGGGCGGCGGTGCCGATGGTACCATTGCAAGAGGGCATCGCTGAAGAAAACGGGATTTGGGGAAACCATAAATGTACTTTAACCGCTTGGTTAGCTGGAATAACGCTGCCGCAAAAGCAACAGAAATTAAAACAAATAGTTTTACTTTGTCGAAAAGGGCAGTACCTTTGTGCCCCGATTTGAAGGTTTAACAGGCGTGCTTAAACCGCAGATCAAATGTATTCATCTTAAATAGTTTAGAAAAGTGACTAAAGCAGAAGTTATATCAGAAATTGCAGAAAAGACAGGGATTGAGAAATCTGATGTTGCTGCCACCGTTGAAGCGTTCTTCAAAGTGGTGAAAGATTCTATGGCCGATGGTAATAACATTTATGTGCGGGGCTTCGGGAGTTTTGTGAATAAGAAACGCGCCAAGAAAGTAGCGCGTAACATATCTAAGAATACCTCCATCATCATTGAAGAGCATTTCATCCCTTCTTTTAAGCCCTCTAAGACATTTGTAGCTAAGATCAAGAATAGCAACAAAATCAAAGAGCCGGTAAATGCCTAATTAATTTAGTACCTTTGCCCTAGTAATGCCTTGTTTTATAACTAATTCTGTAACTAAAGTATGTCAAAAGGTAGGGTTGGACTTGTAGTTTCTGCGGTTGTACTTGCTGTTTTGATGGCTCTATTGCCGAAAGTAATTATAAACAAAGACAAAGATGGCGGCTTAACTGCCGATGCCGGAAGCGCGGCTCCTAAGGTAGATGACCATGACCCCAACCATCCGGGGCATGAGGATCACGCAGAAGAGACAGCTACTCCGGCTGGTCCAAGCTCGGCTAATGCCCACATTGTGGCTAGTCCTGCTCAGAATGCAGAAATTGCTGAGCTAACCGCTAAGTACAACCGCGAAAGCAACGTGCTGGCCAAAGGCAAAGTAGCTGATGAACTAGCCAAGAAGTACGCTGCCATCGCGAAGCATGACAGCGCAGGTTATTATTATGAGCAGTTGGCCATAGCTAGACCAGGCGAGAAAAGCTTTGAGAAAGCGGCCGATGCTTATTTTGAGGCAGCCACTTTTGCCGCCACGCAAGAACGGACCGCTTTGTTTGGGCAAAAGGCTCAGCAGCTGTACCAAAAAGTGCTAAAGAACAACCCAACTAATCTGGACGCCAAGCTAAACCTAGCCATGGTGTACATTGCCGGCGAAACGCCCATGCAGGGTATTACGCTACTCCGTGAAGTGATTGCGGCCGACCCTAAGAATGAGAAAGCCCTTTACAACATGGGCGTACTTTCCATCCAAAGTACGCAGTATGACAAAGCGGTTGAGCGTTTCCGGGAACTGTTGGTCGTGAACCCCAAGCACGTGGAAGGCACTTTTTACCTTGGCGTGGCTTTAGATGAAACCGGCAAAAAACAAGAGGCGCAGAAAGCATTTCTGCGGGTAAAAGAATTGAGTAATAATCCGGAGGTACTTGCCTCGGTAGATTCTTACCTACAGAAACTGAAAAGCGCTAAGTAAAACGAGTTAAAATTTTTTTCACTATAAAACATCAATACTATGCCTTGCGGTAAAAAAAGAAAGAGACATAAGATTTCTACCCACAAAAGAAAAAAGCGTCTTAGAAAGAACAGACACAAGAAAAAATAGGCAATAGCCCGTTTTGGGGCGTGCTGCTTTCTGTTTTGGTGCCGTAGTATATACTAGTAAAAGAACCTCCGGGGGTATTTCCAAACTTTGTCTTACAGACGATGGTAGGAAGTACCACCGCAGATTTTTTTTGTAGATTATGCTACCACCACCTGACATAAATCATCGCAAGTCCCCCATCCCACTATGCCGTTAAGGCCACGGTGGGACTTGGTATATTCTTCAACTAAACATCTAAGACATTGAGTAACGAATTAATTATTAATTCTACTCAAGATGGAGAACGAATAGCCCTTCTTCAGGACAAGCGCTTGGTAGAGTACCACTTGGTTAAAAGTGATACCAACTACAGCGTAGGAGACATTTTTCTGGGAACCGTTAAAAAAGTAATGCCCGGTCTGAACGCAGCGTTCATAGACATTGGCTACACCAAAGACGCGTTTTTGCATTATCATGATTTGGGAGAGAACATTAAGACTCTCAACAAATACGTGAAAACGGTGCAAACCCAGAAAACTGGCACCGCCAAACTTGCCCCGCTGAAGTTTGAACCCGAAATTGACAAGCTAGGCAAAATGGCCGACGTCCTTAAAAAAGGACAACAGGTCTTAGTCCAGATTGTAAAAGAACCTATATCAACCAAAGGGCCCCGGCTCTCTTGCGAGATTTCCTTGGCAGGCCGCTACTTGGTGCTGGTGCCATTTTCTAACACGGTAAGCGTGTCTAAGAAAATAGTTAGCAAAGAAGAGCGTACCCGCCTAAAGCGCCTCATTGCTTCCATTAAACCGGAAAACTTTGGGGTAATTATCCGTACCGTGGCAGAAGGTCGCGAAGTAGCGGAGCTAGACAAGGATTTACGCTCGATGCTGGCCACTTGGGAAGAAGGAATTACGGCGTTGCGTACCGCGAAGGAATGCGACAAAATAATTGGGGAGCTTGGCCGCTCATCCTCCATTCTGAGAGACATTCTAAACGAGAGTTTTGACAACATCATTGTAGATGACCAACGTCTCTACGAAGAAACCAAAACTTACATAGAATCTATAGCCCCGGATAAGCTCAAGATATTGAAGCATTATTCGGGCAAGGTGAAGACCTTTGAACACTTCAATATTGAAAAGCAGCTGAAATCCCTGTTTGGGAAGACGGTGAGCATACCCGGCGGCGGTTACCTGGTGATTGAACACACCGAGGCCCTGCACGTGGTAGACGTAAACAGCGGAAACAAATCCAACTCCGAGACGGACCAGGAAGCCACCGCCCTAAACGTAAATCTAACGGCCGCCAAAGAGGTAGCCCGCCAACTGCGTCTCCGCGACTTAGGCGGTATCATCGTCGTCGATTTCATTGATATGAAGTCGGCCGAGAACCGCCAGAAAGTGTATGACGTAGTGAAGGAGGAGATGAAAAAAGACCGTTCTAAATTTACGGTATTGCCCATCTCTAAATTCGGACTTTGCCAAATTACCCGGCAACGCGTTAGACCAGAGCAAAACATTGTTACCGGTGAGGTATGCCCCACTTGTGGCGGCAGCGGCAAGATATCGGCCAGTATTCTGGTAACCGATGACATTGACCAGACCATTGAAGATCTGCTCACGCGCCAAAACCAGCGGAACATTACCTTGTTTGTGCATCCGTTCCTGCACGCATATTATACCAAAGGCCTCATTTCCAAACAAGGAAAGTGGTTTCTGAAGTATATGAAATGGGTATCGGTTATGAAAGACACCGCCCTCGGCCTCACTGATTTTAAAGTGATGGATGAGCACGGCGATGAAATCGAACTCAAATCGGCTTACACCGAAGTAAACGGCCTTCAAGACCGCGACGAAGAAGCGTAAGCTTTTTCTATTGCATACATTACAAATCCCCAGTTAGTCTACTAACTGGGGATTTCTGCGTTTTCGGCCTATTTTCATAAAAACAGGCCGAAAACAGGCTTATCTATTTAGAATGAAAATGCCTCCCGCAAGTTTAGCGATAGCGTAACTTGTGGGCATCATGGCGGAAGTTTTCAACTTCCTTACAGCATATATTTGCTAATATTCTGCTGCATAAAGTCTTTTTCTGCTTTTCCGCTCTTGTTGGTGTTTCCGCCCTCTGCCCTTGTTGGAGTTATCACCAACAAGCCTCCAATCAGTTTAAGTTCTAAATAAACTACTAAGACTTTTTACCTACAAGCAAGTAAACCAGAATAAGTGATGTGTTTGAAACGTATACTTGCTTGATGGTGATAACACCAACAAGGGCTGCGGGGATGTTGGGAATGA
>JBBSSO010000124.1:0-6108 GCA_038241905.1 Cytophagales bacterium
AAGGACTCCAAACACCGCAAAAAGATGGTAGAAGCCAACCAAAAAGCCGTTAGCACTTTCACTTGGGAGGCAACTGCTAATTTGGTTTATCAAGCCTTGCAGAGCGCTATTAAATAAGTATTTAATAGAGAAAAAATTAGCTTGTGTTTTAGGCCTGTTTTTGGAAAAACAGGCCTAAAACACAAGCTAATTTTATTTTGGGGTAAAAAATTATTTGCAACTCAACTTTGCTGGATAGCGGTGGGTTTAAACCCACCGCTATCCAGCAAAGTTGAGTTGCAACGGACATTTGAATTTGGGTAAGTCCTAATTTAAGAACATCGCGCAGCGTTAAAGAAATCCTTTGAGCCACTTTGCCTTACGTTCTTTAAATAAAATAAATTCCTGAAGATTTTAGTGAGTCTGTTTTAGGCCGGTTTTTAGAAAAACAGGCCTAAAACACCTTTTTAACCCACCATTATTTCCTTTGTCAGAAGTATTTTCCGCAGGTTTAATCTACCCGTTTCAATACCAAAGCCGTGCGGTTGGGCAGGTAAATGCTTAGCCTTGGGCCGTAAGCGGTTGGTGCCGTAAAATAAAGCAGGGACGTGTCAACCCGGTCATGGCCGCCGGTTTGGGCCGAGTCTGAGGAAAGGATTACCTGATAACTGCCTGCCTGCTTTACTGGAAAAATATAATCTGGCACAGAGTTAACCACATGGAAATTGAACATAAACAGCAAACCGGCTCGCTCAAAAATAAGGACTTGGTTGTGGTTGTCTTGATGTAATTTGTGGGCAGCGCCTTGTTTTAAGATTTGGTACTCATCGGCTAGGGCCAGCATCTCTTTTTCAAATTGCCACAGTTGGCGGTACCGAAGCTCAGTATTATCTACCAGTGACCATTGCCGACGCGCGTACTGGTGGCTCCAATTGTTACCCAAGCGAGGGAAATCCACCCATTCTGGATGGCCAAACTCGTTGCCTATAAAGGTGAGGAAAGCTTCGCCTCCTAGGCTTAACGTTATGAGCCGAAGCATTTTATGCAGGGCAATTCCGCGGTCAATGATGGGGCTTTGATCTACGGTCCGCATGTGGGTGTACATCTCTTTGTCCATCAGCCAGAACGCCAAGGTTTTATCGCCTACTAAAGACTGGTCGTGAGATTCTGCGTACGCTACCGTTTTTTCCAGCGCCCGGCGGTTGGTGAGCTCGTGCCAGATCTCATCCAAGTTCCATTCTTCGTCTTTCTTGTGTTTTAGCGTCTTAATCCAATAATCCGGAATGCCCATGCCCAAGCGATAATCAAAGCCTAGACCGCCGTCTGGTACTGGGCGACAAAGGCCGGGCATGCCGCTCATGTCCTCGGCAATAAGTAGGGAGCCTGGCGTAAACGTGTGCGATAAAGTGCTAGCCAACTGCAAGTAAAGAATGGCGTCTTCGTCTACATCCGCATCAAAATAGCGGTCATAATGGTCAAAGCTTACGCCCTCGCCGTGGTGGTGGTACAGCATAGAGGTAACGCCATCGAACCGAAAACCATCTATATGAAATTCTTCTAACCAGTAGCGCACGTTAGATAGCAGAAACCGGCGCACTTGCGGTTCGCCGTAATTGAATAGTTTAGAATCCCAGCCTGGATGGTGGCCGCGCTCTCCGGCGTGAAAAAATTGCCCACCAGAACCGTCAAAGTTGGTAAGGCCCTCGGCTACGTTTTTAACCGAATGCGCGTGAATCAAATCCATGATTACGGCAATGCCCAGACGGTGGGCTTCGTTGATCAGGTATTTCAAATCTTCGGGTGTGCCGAAGCGAGAAGTGGGCGCAAAGAAATTAGAAACGTGGTACCCAAACGACCCATAATACGGGTGCTCGGCCAGCGCCATCAATTGCAGACAAGTATAGCCCGTTTCCTTGATGCGCGGTAGAATATTGTCGGCAAATTCGCGGTAAGTGCCCACACCGTGGGTTTCTTGGGCCATGCCCACATGGCATTCGTAAATAAGGAGTTGGGATACTTCCGGGAGATTAAAGTTCTGGTCAGACCAGGTAAAGGAGGTTTCAGGATCCCAAACTTGGCCCGCAAAATCATACGTTTCGGGGTCTTGTATCGCTTTAAAAACAAAAGGCGATACCCGGTCAAGAGCACTTCCATCGGCCCCCAAAACATGGACTTTGTAACGCTGGCCGTGGGTAATTTCGACTTCTGAAGCTGACAGAAAAATCTCCCAAATACCGTTTTCTTTCTTTTGGAGCGGATGCCGTTGCCGATCCCACGCGTTAAAATCGCCAATGAGGGAAAGGCCGCGGGCCGCTGGGGCCCACTCGCGGTAGCGCCAGCCTTTGTTTTCTGGCTCAAAATGCAGCCCCATGGACTTGTGCCAATCTGCGTACTCAGAAAGAGAACCGTTTTCTGCGGTCAGCGCTTCCGTGGTTTTTACAAACCGCTGTAACCGGCTTTCTAACTGCGGAGCGTAGGGTTCTAAGTAAATATCTGAAGAAACAAGCGGAAGTGGGAGAGCGGGAGTAGACATACGTAGGGTTTTGAACTGCTTAAACTACGGTAATAACGAAGAGAGTGCAAATTAGACTGGTTTGTTACGCTGTTTTCGGCTTGTTTTATGAAAAACAGGCCGAAAACAGCAAGTAGTAGGCATGCCAACTAAATTTAATCGTCTTCGTAATCTAAACCCATCATCTTGTTGTAGGCTTGTTGCAGCTCGGCAAACGCGTGTTGCTGGCCTTGTTGCCTGCTTACTTGCATTCCTTTTTGATAGGCTTTTTCCGCTAAATCTGGCTCGTTTAACTGCACATATAAGCTGGCAACGTGGTAATAAGTGCCCACATAATCGGGGTGCTCAGCTAAAAGTTTCTCGTAAAAAGTTCGCGCTTTTCTAGGGTCCGTGGGTCTAAATTCTGTCGCGATAGCGTAGATGGTGAACGGATCAGTAGGATCTTCCTCGTAGAAGGCCAGTAGTTGCGTCAATCTGGGGTTTGGCGTTTCCATTTGAATAATTATTCTTTAAATTGCCCCAAATTTAGTTTTAAATCCGCTAACCCTAAGTCATATGAAGATCTTAGTTTGCATTAGCAACGTGCCAGATACCACTACAAAAATTACGTTTACCCCAGACGGTAAGGCGTTTAACACCAGTGGGGTGCAGTTTGTGATTAATCCATACGATGAATATGCCCTTACCCGTGCCATTGAGCTGAAAGAAGCCCAAGGCGGAACGGTAACGGTGCTGAACGTTGGAGAAGCCGACACTGAACCAAATATCCGGAAAGCATTGGCCATTGGCGCCGATGATGCTATAAGAGTTAATATAAAACCCACCGATGCTTTTCTAGTATCGCAGCAAATTGCCCATTACGCCAAAGAGGGCGCTTTTGACCTTATTTTGATGGGCCGCGAGTCCATCGACTACAACGGTTTTCAAGTGCATGGCATGGTTGGTGAATTGATGGGAATTCCTACCATCGCGCCAGCCATAAAACTGGACGTGAACGGTTCTACCGCTACGCTAGAGCGTGAAATAGAAGGCGGTAAGGAAATTATTGAAGTGGCCTTGCCTATTGTAGCCAGCGCTCAACAGCCCATGGCGGAACCCCGTATCCCGAACATGCGCGGCATCATGACGGCCCGTACCAAGCCTTTGCAAGTGGTGGAGTCCGTAGGCCAAGAGACCAAAACCAGCATCTTGAAATTTGAGATGCCTCCGGCTAAGTCTGGCGTTAAAATGATTGACGCTGACAATGCCGGCGAGATCATTAAATTATTGCGTAACGAAGCTAAAGTTCTATAAGCATGTCAGTATTAGTAGTGATAGAATGCGCGAACGGCGAAGTAAAAAAGTCCTCCTTAGAAGCAGCGTATTACGGAAGTAAAGTTGCTACCAACTTGGGCACCACGGCCACCGCCATCGCCATAGGCGATGTGCAGGAAAGCGCGCTTACCAGTTTAGGCGAGCAAGGAATTGCCAAAGTATTGCTAGATAACGACAGCCGTCTGCATGATTTTGTGGGCGCTGCCTACGTAAAAGTAGTTGCCAAGGCTGCTGAGCAAGAAAACTCTACCGTAATTGTGCTCTCCAACTCCAACATTGGGGCGGCCATTGGCTCACGGTTAGCCGTGCAATTGGGCGCTTCTTTGGCCACCAACGTAGTGGCGTTGCCAGAAATTGAAGGTTCATCTTTTGTGGTGAGACGCGGGGTTTTCTCGGGTAAGGCGTTCTCTAATGTAGAACTTACCGCCGATAAGAAAATAATCGCCGTTAAGAAAAACGCTATTGAGGTAGAAGCTTCGGCTGGAGCTACGGCGTCAGTAGAAAGTTTTTCTGCTAACCTTAGTGATGCTGATTTTGCTGGCGCGCCCAAAGAAACCATCAAACAATCCGGTGATATTCTTTTAACCGAGGCAGATTTGGTAGTTTCTGGCGGACGCGGCTTAAAAGGGCCAGAAAATTGGCACCTTATTGAGGAGCTGGCCCAAGTTTTGGGAGCCGCTACCGCTTGTTCTAAACCCGTCGCCGACATTGGCTGGCGGCCGCACCATGAGCACGTGGGCCAGACGGGTATAACGGTTAGCCCCAATTTATACATTGCCGTGGGTATTTCCGGGGCCATCCAGCATTTGGCGGGCGTAAACTCTTCTAAAGTAATTGTCGTTATCAATAAAGATCCGGAGGCGCCTTTCTTTAAAGCCGCCGATTACGGTATTGTGGGCGATGCCATGGAGGTTTTGCCAAAATTGATAGAAGCCGCGAAGGCTTTATAGACAAACCAAGATATTGTGAAGAAAATTGAGCTTGAGATTCTGGGTTTATCCTCCAGTCAGTCCCAGTCGGGGTCTTTTGCCCTGGTATTGGGCGAGAAAGACGGGAGCCGCCGGCTGCCTATCATCATTGGTATGTTTGAGGCCCAGTCCATTGCCATCCAGATTGAGAAAATAAATCCTACCCGCCCGCTCACGCACGACCTTTTTAAGGCTTTTGCGCAGCAGATGGAAGTAGACGTGCAGGAAATCATGATTTCTGACCTAAAGGAAGGCGTGTTTTTTTCTCGTATTGTTTGTTCCGATGGCGAAAAGGAATTTGAACTGGACGCCCGCCCATCTGACGCCATTGCCATTGGGCTGCGATTTGGAGTGCCAATTTATACGGTAGAATCTGTCCTTTCTGAAGCCGGAATAATTCTTAGCGACATGGAAGAAGAAGAGGGCAACGACGAGGAAACCGATGAAATTCCAACTTCTTCGCCCGCTAGCAGCTCCGCATCTTCTTCTGCATCAGGCAAAACCAATGTAAAAAGTGCCACCGTAGAGGAGTTGAACACTATGTTAAACGAGGCGCTGGAAAAGGAAGATTATGAAAAAGCCGCCAAGATTAGAGATGAGTTGAATAAGCGCGAGGAGTAATTTTACACCTTGCTAAATAAAAAGTCCGGGCCTTGGTCCGGACTTTTTATTTTACGCTTTATTTAACTTATTTTTGACAAACCTGTCTTCTATGCTACTCGTGTTTCAAGGCCTTATCGGCTACTTTGTTCTCATCGGAATTGCCGTTCTTTTCTCCGTGAGCCGTAAATCCATTAACTGGAGATTGGTAGGGGTGGGCATCCTGATCCAAATTATTTTCGGGATTCTGGTTACGGAGGTGAGTATTGTAAAGGCCGGTTTTGAAGTTGTGAGCAACGGCTTTGTAAAACTGCTAAGTTTCTCTAGCGCAGGGGCAGAGTTTTTGTTCGGCGAATTAGCCAGGCCCGGTTCAGCGGCAGGCACGGGGTATATTTTCGCCTTCAATGTATTGCCTACCATAATTTTCTTTTCTACCGTTACCGCGGGCTTATATTACCTGGGCATTCTGCAGAAAATAGTCTACGGCATTGCTTGGGTAATGTCTAAAGGAATGCGTCTTTCTGGGGCAGAAAGTCTTTCGTCGGCGGGTAATATTTTTCTAGGCCAGACCGAGGCTCCATTGCTGGTGCGTCCGTTTATCAAAGACATGACCCGCTCTGAACTGATGTGCCTCATGACGGGCGGCATGGCCACCTTAGCCGGCGGAGTTTTAGCCGCCTACGTCGCTTTTTTGGGGGGAAATGATCCAGCGCAGCAAGCCATATTTGCGGCTCA
>JBBSSO010000125.1:0-6104 GCA_038241905.1 Cytophagales bacterium
CGGGAATAACGCAGAATTGCTGTTGCAGTTTAACCTTCAGCTAGGAGACACTTACCATTCTCTGGGGAAGTTTGATCTTTCTGACAAAGCGTATGAAACGGTTCTGGCCGTGGACCCAAATAACCCACATGCGCTTAACAATTACAGTTATTTCCTGTCGCTGAGAAGCCAGCAATTGGCCAAAGCCAAAGCCATGGCGGGTAGTTTGGTGGCGCAGTTTCCAGACAATGCCACGTATTTAGACACCTATGCGTGGGTTCTGTATAAAATGAAGGAATACCAAGAAGCCAAGCGGGTGCTGGAGAAAGCCGTTGGTTTATCATCAGATGCTACTATTATTGAACATTACGGCGATGTGCTGTACCAACTGGGGTCTCGGGAAGCGGCCCTCAAGCAGTGGGTACGCGCCAACCAGGTAGGAGGCGCCTCAGAGGCCATCACCAAAAAAATTAAAGATAAACGGCTGTATGAATAGCAAATACGTGTATGTATGGTGCCTGAGCTTACTGGTACTGGTAGGATGTGGCAAGAAAATAGTGCCGGGCGCATCCGGACCGGTAATACCTGAAGTCATTAACAAAGTAAGCGTCGTTAATACGGAATATACTTTTTTTTCTGCCAAGGGGAAAGTGCAAAGCGAGAACAGCGGCCTTAGCGCCAACATTACGCTGCGCATGAAAAAGGATGAGGTTATCTGGGCATCTGTGCAGAAATTAGGATTTGAAGTAGCGCGCCTGAAAATTACGCCAGACTCGGTCTTCATCCTCAACAAACTAGCCAACGAGTCTATGATTGGCTCTTATGCGTTATTAGCCAAGCGCTATAACGTAGACATTGATTTCAAAACCCTGCAAGAAGTGTTGATTGGAAATTACGTACCGGCGCCAGGCAAAGCGGAAAAGGTAAGTGCAGACGGCCCTGTGCAACATGTACGGCAGATGAGAGGCAACCTACAGATTGACCAGATTATTGACACCACCCGCTACAAACTGAAACGCACAGAAATCCGGAACCTGACCAACAAAGATTTAATGACGGTAGATTACCAAGAGTTTGAGGTAGTAAGCGGTAAGCCGTTTGCCAAATCTTTGCTCTTAACCATCCAGCAACCGGAGGGAAATAGAACCAAAACCAACATTGTGGTGGTGAAACATAGCCAGGTTTCTACCTCAGAAACTTCGCTGGACTTTCCTTTTTCAGTACCTTCGACTTATGAGCGTAAATAGGGCGGGATTTTTCTTTCTTTTTTTATCTGTTTTCCTGCTAGGTTCCTTCGGCGCAGCGGCGCAAAAGAAAAAGGCGAATACCTCTAAAACGCCGGTTAAAAGCAAATCTCAGTTAGAGCGCGAGAAAACTGCCAACCTAAAACGCATTCAGGAAGCCAACCGAATTCTAGAGCAAACTGCCCAGAAAAAAGAAGCTTCTTTGGGGCAGCTAACTGTTATTAAAGAAAAAATTACCCTCCAGAAAGGCGTTATCAGCAACATTTCTTCGGAGATAAATTATCTGGACAAAGACCTGAGGAGTACCGAAGATAAAGTAGGCCAAACCCAAGCCGACCTCACCCGCTTGAAACAAGAATACGGCCGCATGATTTACCAAGCGTCCAAAGCTTCCAACAGCTTCAACAAACTTATGTTTCTGTTTGCCTCAGACTCATTTAACCAGATGATGCGGCGCATGCGCTACCTGAAACAATACACCGAAGGCCGTAAAAAGCAGGCGGCCGCCATCCAAAGTGTGCAAGACCAATTAAACGTCCAACTCACTACCCTTAATACGCAGAAAAAGCAGAAAAGCAACTTGCTCAACGTGCAGCTCAAAGAAAACAAGAGCTTGCTAAACATGCACGATGAGCAAGACAAAGTCATTCAGCAGTTGAGTTTGCAGGAGCAATCACTGAAACAAGAAGTAGACCGCCGCCAGAAAGCCGTGCGACAATTGGATAGGTTAATTGCTGACATTGTGCGCGAAGAAATTGCCCGGGCTGCCCGCGCCGCCGAGCGAGCCGAACGCGCCGCCGCCGCCAAAGCCGCCAAAGAAGGCAAGGCTGCACCCGCCACTACAACTAGAAGCGCCAACAAAGTAACCCTAACCCCAGAGGCGGCCATTATCTCCAATAATTTTGCCGGCAACAAAGGCCGGTTGCTGTGGCCAGTAGAACGCGGGTTTATTTCTCAGCGGTTTGGGCGGCAAAATCACCCGGTTTTAAAAGGAGTAGTGGTAGAAAACCGAGGGGTAGACATCCAAACCGGGGCCAATGAAAACGTGCGAACCATTTTTGGGGGCAAGGTGCTGGCGGTGCAAACCATTCCGGGCATGAACAACATTGTCATGATTCAGCACGGCGAGTATTTTACGGTGTACGCCAAACTCCGGACCGTTAACGTAACCGAAGGCCAGGAAGTGGACATGAAACAGGTCATCGGGTCTGTGTACACAGATCAGGAAGGCACGTCTGAACTACAGTTCCAAATCTGGAAAAACCAATCCAACCTCAACCCAGAAGGCTGGCTGCTCCGGAAATAAAAATTCCTGTTTTAGGCCTGTTTTTCTAAAAACAGGCCTAAAACAGGAAAAGATGTTGGCGCTTGCGCGATGCATGTAACCACGCAGGGAAATTTATCGCTTATAAATCAAGAAGACGGCCGGTTGTTTGTGCAAGTCCGGCACTTTTCCTTTCCAATCGGCTACGCGCCGGGTTTTAATAAATTCATTGGCACCCGTAATGTTGGCCGCGATGCAAAGTTTGGTGTCTTTGCTCAGGTTCTGCAGCAAATCTTCAACCATCTGCCGGTTGCGGTACGGCGTTTCCATAAAAATCTGGGTCTGGTCTTTTTGCGCCATTTCCTTCTCCAACCCTTTTAGCGCCAAAAGTCGGTCTCGCTTTTCAATGGGCAAATAGCCGTGAAACGCAAACGACTGCCCGTTGAACCCAGATGCCATCAAACCCATTAAAATTGCGGAAGGCCCCACCAACGGCACTACATTTACCCCGTGCTGGTGCGCCAGTCGGGCCAATTCAGCGCCGGGGTCAGCCACGCCCGGGCAGCCAGCCTCTGAGATAACGCCCGCGTCTTGCCCGGCCAGTAAGGGTTGCAACGCGGCAGTTAACTCGGCATCAGAAGAATTCTTATCAATAACCGTTATTTGCAACGCTTCTATATTTTGCGCGGGCGCGATGGATTTGATATAGCGGCGGGCGGTGCGGGCGTTTTCTACTAAAAAATACTGCAACTGCGCGGTCACCTCCCGCACTTGCGGACAAATAACGGCAGAAGCGGTGTCGTCAGCTAAAACGGTAGGAATCAGGAAAAGGGTGCCTTTCGCGGTGGGTTTCATGGGCTTAAGTAGAAGGTGCAGCTAACGCGG
This sequence comes from Cytophagales bacterium, assembly GCA_038241905.1. Lineage (GTDB taxonomy): Bacteria > Bacteroidota > Bacteroidia > Cytophagales > Hymenobacteraceae > Nibribacter. The sequence continues at coordinate 3,373 of JBBSSO010000125.1, forward strand.
CAAAGCCTTAGGCTTGCAGAAATTGCATGGAAATCCGGAAAAACTCGTCTGGTTTCTCGGCGTGTAACCAATGTCCGGTGTCTTCAATGGTTTCTAGTTGAGCCTGCGGAAACAGGGTTTTAATCTGCTCCATGTCTTGTTCCGGTTTGATGTAACGCGATTGCCCGCCCCTAATGAAAAGCGTAGGTTTATTAAAAGGCGTTTCTGAGGTGATGTTGCTCAGTACATTCTCCAGATTATTCTCGATGGCATCTATATTCAGGCGTAGCCCGTAGCTGTTGTCTTCTTTGCGGTACAGGTTTTTGAGCAAGAACAGCCGAGTGCCAAGATCAGGAATGCGTTGGGCCAGTTGGTCGTCAGCGTCTTGCCTGCTTTCTAACGTTGCCAAATCAATGGAGCGGAAGCCTGCGATAATTTCTTCGTGGTGCGGCGGATATGCTTTGGGCGCAATGTCAGCTATTAGCAGTTTAGAAACTTTGGTAGGGTGTTCTAGGGCTAAATTCATAGCTGCTTTTCCGCCCATAGAATGGCCAAGAACCTGGGCGCTGGTAAGGTTTTGCTGGTCAATAAACTCGGCTAAATCATCAGACATAAGCTGGTAACTAAAGTCATCTGTATGCGGTGAGCGGCCGTGGTTGCGCATATCAATAAGATACACTTGGTGCGTTTGGGCATATTGGCGGGCCATGGTTTGCCAATTATCTAAGGTGCCGAAGAGGCCGTGCAAAATAAGGAGCGGTTCTCCGTTCTGGCCCATCTGCTTAAAATGTAAGTTCATAGCGGTTGGTTTTAAGGGTGACGTTTTTGGCGTGTTTTACAGAAAACAGGCCCATTTCGTTTTGGTTTGGAGCGGTACTCGGGGCCACATCGCCTTTAAAATTTGCAAGTCTAGCAGCAAAGACGTAATCTGGACGGTGCGGCCATCGCGCAGCGAAATAGTTACATACGTGTACGAGCTCCAGAAATAGCTTTTAGAACGGCACTTGGTTTCTGTAATGGAGGCGATGGTGGCGGGACTAAGTAAATACTTTTGGCCGGGCTGAAGCAAAAGTGCGGTTCCAGAACTCTTTTCCAGCTCCATGGCGTTTTTGTGCTCGTGCCGCCAGTACTGAAAATGCAGCAAAAGAGTGGGCAACGCAAAAAGAAACAGCACCAAGCCCAAGCCACTGGCCAGGTATTTCTCTAAATCTGTATCGGTTTGGTCCCGGATGAGCAGGCCAAACATGGACAAAGCCAGCCAGAAACTCATCAACGACCAAAACACCAAACTCAGTTGGCGCATAGGCGTGAGGTAATAAACTTTGCCCTGCTGCTTAAAAATACGATGCAGAAAGCGCACCCCATAATAAACCACCGCCAGCAGCGCCGCTATTTTCAGGAGCGTGCCTAACATGCGTAAGGAAAGTAGTGAAGCGTTTTAGGCCTGTTTTCTAGAAAACAGGCCCAAAACGGGTGCGATTGGTTCATGTTAAGCTTTTAATTGGCGCAAGTATAACTGAATGGTATTTTCTAAGCCGTAATAAAGTGCATCGCAAACTAAGGCGTGGCCAATAGAAACTTCGGCTAGGTGGGGCATTTTCTGTTTTAGGTATTGGAGGTTTTCCAAATCTAAATCATGGCCCGCATTTAAACCTAAATTGCATTGCTGGGCCACGCGGGCGGCTAGGGTATAAGGGGCGACGGCTTGCTCGCGGTTGGTGTGATAGTGGTGGGCGTAGGCCTCGGTGTACAGTTCAATGCGGTCAGTGCCGGTGTGGGCCGCGCCTTCAACTTGGGCCGCAATTGGGTCCACAAAAATGGACGTTCTAATGCCCAATTCCTTAAACTCGGCAATAACATCGACTAAAAAATCTTTGTGTTTAAGGGTATCCCAACCGGCGTTAGAGGTAATGGCATCGGGCGCGTCCGGCACTAGCGTCACTTGTTCGGGCCTTATTTCGGTGACCAGTTTAATAAAATCTGGCGTGGGGTTGCCTTCTATGTTAAACTCAGTGGTCACTACTTTTTTTAGGTCGTACACATCCTGAAAGCGTATGTGGCGCTCATCTGGCCGCGGATGCACGGTAATGCCCTGGGCCCCAAAGCGCTCACAGTCTAAGGCAGTTTGCACCACATTGGGGCGGTTGCCGCCGCGCGCGTTCCGTAACGTGGCTATTTTATTTATATTTACGCTCAGTTTCGTCATGATGCTAAAGTTTTGCGTTCATTCCTTTGTGTGCTGCAAAGATAAAACAAACTTAACGCGGCGTACTGAAATGATTTCTCCAACCAAAGTCGCCTGCCCCGGCGATGTTATTCTGTAAAAACTATGAGCCTGAAAGAAAAAGTAGAATCCGGCATAAAGCAAGCCATGTTGGCCAAAGACAAAACGCGTTTGCAAGCGCTTAGAAGCATTAAATCTCAGATTCTGCTAGCCGAAACGGAGAAAGGCGCCGCCGAAGCCCTCACGCCAGATGCAGAATTGAAACTTTTAACCAAAGCCGCCAAACAGAGGCGAGATTCTGCCGAGATTTACCGGGCGCAATCGCGCCCAGATTTAGAAGAAGTAGAACTTAACGAACTAGCCATTATGGAAGAGTTTTTGCCCCAACAATTAGATGAAGGAACGTTGCGCGAGCGTCTGGTAGAAATTATGCAGCGTGTTGGTGCGCTAGGTCCGTCTGACATAGGCAAGGTAATGGGTGTCGCCTCTAGAGAATTAGCCGGCCAAGCCGATGGTAAAGCCATTTCTA
>JBBSSO010000126.1:0-6099 GCA_038241905.1 Cytophagales bacterium
CGCAGTGCCGGGTACAGGTCTTGCGCAATGGAAGCGTATTGCCGGAAAGGGTCTCGGGCAGTTTTTTGCGCGGGATTGTACTCCAGAAAGCCCTGCAAACTGCCGTAAACCAGGTACGGTTGGTCCATCGGCGGAGCCGATGGTTGCAAGAAAAACACGCCTTGCTGTTGGGGTTTAAGTTGGAGCGTGGCAGAAAAAACGTGCAGGTCTAGTCCTACTTGGCCGCCTTCGGTAATAATTTCTACCGTAGCCGGGGCGGTGCCTTTAAATACTTTGTAGACTTCTATCTGGTGCGTGGTGTAAATGTTTTGGTGGCGGTCATCCCAGAAAGAACGCTGACTGATTACTTTTCCTTCCAGAACCAAACTAGCAGCCTGCATCCGTTCTTGCAAAGACAAGGGAATAAGTTGGCAAACGCTCTGCGCCCAAGCGGCGGAGTTGGTAAGGAAGAGCAAAAAGAAACCGACCCAGGGCAAGAAACGGGAAAGCAGGTGCCTGTAATTCATGAGGTGACAAACCAGTAAGTAAGCCGGACGACGCAGTGCGTTTGCCCCTAGAAAGATAGCTTTTTAGCGGCAGGTTTGCAATGCGCAGATGTACGGGGTAATCCTTGGGCTGGATGATGGCCTCATTTTTACTTCGGGCAGAGCCCAACCGGCACTTTTGAGTGGTTAAGTCTTTCTGTTTTCGGCCTGTTTTTCAGAAAACAGGCCGAAAACAGCAGCTTTTAACTTCCGATGGGAAAATGATGTTTTGCCTACCAAAATTATGAACCGCCCAAAGAGAAATAGTAGCCCACGCCCAGCCTCAGGTAACGGTTATAGTACTCGCCACGGTTAGAGAAATTAAAGGCGACTAGCGTATTTTCATACCGCACCGACATTAAGAAACCATGCCGAGTAGAAATAGGAACTCGGGCTCCAGTTTCCGCTACAAAGCCATATTCATACTTAGTTTTAGGGAAGTAATTTTTGTTTTTGGCGTACATATAAGCATTTTCATAGTTAAGCACATACCCTGCTGTTAGGCCTCCTGCCAGAAAAGGCTGAACCCGGCCTTTGTAGGTGTTTAGCTTTAGCATAAGCGAGCCGTTTAAACATTTCATATCAAAGGTGGTTAGTATTGGCTGATTAGCATAAGATTTGGCTCTATTAAAAATGCCTTCTACGCCTTTCTGACTATAGTCTAAACCAGCTTTTAAAGAAAATCTTTTACTAAAGGCCGGGTTGGCTAAGTCCAAAGCAAGACCACCACTTATGCCATTACGACCTTTTAGCTCACCTAAACCTCTTTCTGTTTCAGTATAATGCGTGCGGCCTTGGGCGTACCCCAGCACGACCGATGCGGTCAATAAAGTCTTGCGGGTAACGGTTGCTGACACAAACGTCTCCGTCTGGGGCTGAATACAGGCATTGTATTCTATAAACGCCTTAGACATGTCTACCGCCACAAAATCTAGCCGAGACATTTTCTTTGCCAGATCAGGACAAGCCGCAAAAACCTGGCTTAAGGTGTCTTGGTAAAAATTAAGTGTCCGCTGATGTGGGTTGCCTTTTATCTCCACAATTCTCTTTTCCTGAACCAATTCAGAAAAGTTTCCAGAATCGCGGCGCAGGAAAAAACGGTCGCGTTCGCGGTGGGTTTTTAGACAATATAAAGACAAGGGCCCTTCTATCAATTGTTGCAAAAAAACTACGGACCGGGTAGTGTCCGTGCCCCCATGCGGGGGATAAGAAAGCGTGGTAATATTAGTAGATGTGTATTTTTTCTGGCCGGTAATGCCATAGCCCTTTAGTTGCTCCGGCGTATAAACGGTAACCCCAGCGGTCCCGTGAAACTCTACCGATAAATTATTTTGAGCATCTGAACGGTCGCGCACTTGGCCTTTCAAAGTGTCTCCGGCTTGTGTAATGATATAGCCGGGGAGGACGTTTTTCTGCGCGTGCGCCCAAAAACTGCTGCTTACTAACACAAGGCCGAGTAAAAATTTTTGCATAAAATAAATTAAATAATAACAGTGAGGTTTCTAGTAATTTTTAGCGTTTATGGTAGAGCGGGTGCTGTTTTCGGCCTGTTTTTCAAAAAACAGGCCGAAAACAATAAGTAAACGTTGGCTTTATCTGCTGATGGTATAGTTAGATAAAAATGTGCCCGCTTAAAACCAGCAGGTACGTTTCTTTAACTACTTTGTTTTATTTGACATCAGCTGTGAGAGGGATGTTTTGCCTACCAAAATTATGAACCGCCCATAGAGAAGTAGTAGCCCACTCCCAACCGCAGGTAGCGGTTATAGTACTCGCCACGCTTAGAGAAATTAAAGCTAATGCGGGTATCGTCATACCGCAAGGAAACCAAGAAACCCTGCCGTTTAGAAAGAGGAATTCGGGCGCCAGTTTCAGCGACGAAGCCATATTCCGTTTTAGTAATTGGGAAAAAATCTTTTCTTCTTCCGTATAAGTAAGCTGTTTCATGGTTGAGCACATAGCCTACCGTCAAGCCTGCGCCCAAATACGGCTGCACGGGGCCTTTGTGGGTATTTAGCTTCAGCATCAGCGAGCTATTCAAGCATTCCATATCAATAGTTGTGAGAAGTAGCCTGTTAGGAGAAGAATTAGCACTGTTTAAGTACCCTTCTACGCCTTTTCGGGTATAGTCAAGGCCAGCTTGTATAGAAAATCTTTTGCTAAAGGCCGGGTTGGAAAAGTTAAAACCAACGCCTCCACTTACCCCATTCTGGCTTTTGTAATCACCTAAAGTGCTTCCAGACTCCACATAGTGCGTACGACCTTGGGCGTACCCCAGCGTAAGCGACGCCTGCACGAGGGTCTTGCGAGTAGCGGTCACAGAGACAAACATTTTTCCTTCCTGCTGTATGCAGGCATTGTATTTCATGAATGCCTTAGACAAGTCCTGTACAACAAAATCTAGCTGAGACGTTTTCTTTGCCAGATCAGGACAAGCCGCAAACACCTGTCTCAACGTGTCTTGGTAAAAATTAAGTGTCCGCTGATGTGGTACCCCGTGCTTCTTCACAATTCTCTTGTCCTTAACCAACTCAGAAAAATTTCCCGGACCCCGCTCCAGATAGAAACGGTCGGGCTCGCGGTTAGTCTTTAGAAAGTACAACGACACAGGCCCTTCTACCAATTGCTGCAGAAAAACGACGGACCGGGTGGTGTCCGTGCCTCCCTCCGGGAGATATGTAAGTGTGGTAATGTTAGTAGACGTATATTTTTTCTGGCCATTAATGCCATAGCCCTTTAATTGCTCTGGCGTATAAATCGTAACCCCGGCGTTGCTCTCAAACTCCACGGATAAGTTATTCCGGGCATCTGAGCGGTCCCGCACTTGGCCTTTCAAAGTGTCTCCCGCTTGCGTAATGACATAACCGGGAAGGACGCTTTTCTGCGCGTAGGCCCCAAAACTGCTGCTTAGTAAGAAAAGGCAGAGTAAAATTTTTCGCATAAAATAGATTATAAAATAACTGTATAGTTCTAGTAAGTGATAGCGTTTCTGGGTGCAAGCTTGGTAAGACCGCCTACTGTTTTAGGCCTGTTTTTCAGAAAACAGGCCTAAAACAGCCAAGTCACACTTGGAGTCTGCTAGCAAAATAGACAACCCTAACTCATGCCAGTCAGCAGCTCGGTTTTAAAGCAGGCGCTAAGGTATTAAATATTGTAATTGCCCGGGTAGAGAATTTTCTTTTAGTCGATGGTGAGAACCAGAACGCCCCCCAAAACAGTTTTGGCTTTTGCCTGCCGGAACGGTAAGTTTACCGAAGGTTAATATTTGGGTACCACATGCTTTCCAATCCGCGGCGGCTTCTCTGTCTTAAAGTACTAGTTCTGCTGAGCATGGCGGGTTCCTTGGGCTCTGTCTTTACCATCCGCCAGGGTTGGGGCGAAATTTACCCGTTTACCACCTGGAAACTCTTTACCCAGCCCCGCGGCAACAAAGGGCAAGTCGCGTTTTATAGAATTTATCTAAAAGAACCCCGCAGTGGGCAGTATGTGCGGCAACCAGTAAAACCCATGCGCACGTTTACCCAAGATGAATACGTGTACACCCTAGATTATTTGGTTACGGAAGCCTTGCCAGACTCGGCCCGCCAAAAATCTCTCGCCAAAGAAAAAGTATCGGCCTTTGTGCAGTATTTGTATCCAGAGGCTGAGGATTACAAGATTGTAAGAGAAAATTACGCCCTCGGCAACGCCGCCACGCCTGTTGTTTTGCTAGATACTGCTACCCTCCTGACTATTGCCAGTAAACGCCCATGAGCCAGATTCTCTCCATCGGCAGTAATCCGCAGGCGGTCACGTATAATGACAGTTTGCGGGCTGCTGTCCGGTTTTACTACGCGCAAAAGTTTTTCCGGGCTTTTACCTTTGTCTGGCTTTATTGGAACGCGGCTAAGTTTGTACAGCTTCTGGAACGGCCCTCCGTCCTTTTCTCGCCCGGTCATTTTATGGCGCAGTGGCTGGTTCCGGTTTTTCCGGCAGAAGTTTTGTTCTGGCTGGTGCTGCTTTTGGTGGGGCTGGGCAATGGCTGGAATTTATTTTTGAAGCCATCGTGGGTTTGGCAGACAGTAGTGGCGTTGGGGCTGCTCTGGATTAATTTGCTGCCATGGAGTTATGGCGCTCAAAGCCACGTCAACCAATTATTCCTGCTGGCGCACCTGTTTTTGGTTTGCCTAAACGGGGAGAAGCCCAGCAGAAACCACCCCAACTCCACCCAGTTTACCGCCTTCAATTGGTTTTACCGGGGCCTTTTATTCACCTACACTTTATCAGGGCTCTGGAAAGTACCGTCTTTGCTGTACAAAATAGGCACCCAATCTGCAGATGTGCATTGGCTAGGGGCCGAAGCGGCGCTGCGTAACGCCCGCACCAGTTTTCTGGAGTATGACTTGGTTTTGCCTTTCTCTGATGTTTTTGTAAACTATGCCTGGGCTTGGCAGCTGGGGTTTGTGGCCGTGGTGTATTTGCAAGTAACGGCGGTGGTTTCGGCGGCCAGATTACCGCTACGGCCTTGGGTAGGGGCGGCGTTTATTGGGTTTCACTTGGTAAACCAGTTCGCTTTCCTGATTTTTTTTGTGGTGGCGTGCTTTACCCTGCTCTTTCTGTTTTTCCCGTACGAAGCCGTTTTCCCGGCTTTCAGGCAGTTACGCCAGACCAGTACCAGCCAACTCTTTACGGGCAGCCGAATGCAGGCGCGCTATGAAAGAAAGTATGCGCAGGCACCGCCAGAAACGTACACCAGCTTTGAGGCCTACCGTCAAAAACTTTTAGACCGTAATTATTATCTGTTCGGGATTTTGTATTTGCCGGGCCTTAGAACGGTGGTAGAAGCAAGTTGGCGCCTCTTGGAACAGATTTCCGGTAAAAAAACGACTTCCCTATCGGGCTAAGCCCGTATCTTTCTCTTTGTAAATACAGTACACCCCTTAACCTTTGCCGTATGAAAAAAGCATCTTTTCTCTTGCTGACCGGCGCGCTGGCGGTGGTGGTTGGTTGTAAAACTAGTCCAATGCCAACGGGCGTGCCGGGTACAACCACGGCCGCGGCCGATGAAATTTTGGTAGCAGAAACCCTGAGCCCCATGTACCCCAAAACCCCCAAAATAAACCACATAGATACCTACCACGGCACTCAAATAGCTGATCCTTACCGCTGGCTAGAGGCGGATACCGCCCAAAACGTAGCTGCCTGGGTACAAGCCCAGAACGAGGTTACGTTTAAATACCTAGACAAAATTCCGTTTAGAGACCAGCTCAAAGAGCGCCTAACCAAGCTCTGGAATTACGCCAAATACAGCGCTCCGTTCCGGGAAGGTGACTATCACTATTTCTATAAAAACGATGGCCTGCAAAACCAAAGCGTACTGTACCGCCAGAAAGGCCTAAACGGCACGCCAGAACTTTTCCTGGACCCCAACAAACTTTCTGCCGACGGAACCACGTCTTTGGGTAGTCTGGCTTTCAGCAAAGACGCTAAATATGCCGTGTACACTACGTCTACCGGCGGGTCTGATTGGCGAGACGCCTACGTGCTGGACGTAGCCACCGGCAAAAAACTACCAGATGAATTGCATTGGATTAAA
>JBBSSO010000127.1:0-6038 GCA_038241905.1 Cytophagales bacterium
TATATAGCATTTTAACAAACCGATGCGTCTAAACCGCGTACAATTGGAAATTGCTGCCACCAGAACCTGAACATTTATGGAACATTCTTTTACCCTTGCAACCGCTTTTTCTTTTACGCGCTTAAAAACTTTGGCTTTAGTGCCTTGCCTTTGGCTAGCGCTTCTGCCCGGTCCTGTCTTGGCTCAGGGCATGGAACCCGCTCCAGCTCCGCAGACCGCCGAACTGGCAGCGGACACCGTGGTAAATCAGGAAAAGCAATTAGATCCCTTCCTCCAGAAAGGCGAACTCCGGAAAAGGCTCATTGCCCCTGCCATTTTTGTGGGCGTTGGTTTGCTGATGATAGAAAACAACATCTATGACCGCAAGGATTTCCGGTATGATTTCCGCACCAAGCCTTTCCCTAATTTCAAGACCGATCTTGATTATTACACCATCGTTCTGCCTGCGGTAGGCTTAGTTGCTTTTGATATCTTGTCCTCGCAAAACCGCCACCATGTTACGCGGCAAGTGGGGTTATTAGCAGCTTCTGGCGCGTTGGCGTCCGCTATTATGTGGCCCTTAAAAAAAGTAACCAACGTTACGCGCCCCAACGGAGAGAATAATTATTCTTTCCCCTCGGGCCATACCACCTATGCGTTTGTGGTAGCAACCATGGTTAGCCGCGAGTTTAAGGGCAAAAGCAAATGGATTGGCATTGCCAGTTATACAGCCGCGGGCGCAACCGGCATGATGCGCGTGCTTAACGACAAACACTGGTTTTCTGATGTATTGGCCGGTGCAGGTGTAGGTCTTTTGTCTACCAATCTGGTCTATCTGGCACACGATCGCTGGTTTGACAAAGGAGAGAAAGGCTTGAATACCGCCATGTACCCCACCATTTTACCTAACGGCTCGCCGGGCATGGGCTTGGTCATCCACTTAAACTAAGCGGTTGTTTTGAGCCTGTTTTCCGAAAAACAGGCCTAAAACAAGCACATTTTTAGACATTGATAAAAAGTAAGTATCTTAGGCCATCAATATGGCTGGACGCTTCAAATTTTCAAAAACTACTTCTGTCTCCGTAACCCTAAAACGGTTTTTTACGGTGCCCCTTCTCTGCCTTACCCTGCAGGCCGGAGCGTTGGCGCAAGTAGCTTCCGCAGACTTAACCATTGGTAATCAGGTAAGTCCCGCTCCTATTTTCCGGGCCGATGAAGAAATACCCAAAACCGGCAAATTCTTTAAACGCGCGGTAGTGCCTTCTGTGGTGCTCATGGGCTTGGGTCTTTACACCATGAAAGACAACGGGTTTTACAGCAGTTATGACGCCCAACGCGACGCTACCCGCCATTTCCCAGATTTCCGGAACAACATAGACGACTACCTTTTCTACCTCCCCATTGCCGGGCTTTACGGTTTCAATTACTTCTCGTCACAGAACAAGCACCACATTTGGCGGCAGACCGGTTTGGTTATCGCCTCGGGCGCCCTCACCACGGCCATCATTTACCCTGTTAAAATCTTAACCGACCAAGAGCGCCCCAACGGATTGCCGCGCGCGTTCCCCTCGGGCCACACGGCGTTTGCGTTCACCATCGCTACGGTGGTAGACAAAGAGTTTAGAGACAAGAGCAAATGGATTAGCGTAGGCGCCTACACCATTGCCTCAGCCACGGGCGTTAGCCGGATTTTAAACAATGAACATTGGATGGCTGATGTGCTGGCCGGCGCCGGTGTGGGCATTTTATCTGTGAACACCGTTTATTTCATACACAGCAAACTGGCTAAAAATAAAGGTTTAAACACCAGCATTTCGCCCACCGTTTTGCCTAACGGCGATTTAGGAATGGGCCTTTTGGTTCAATTCTAACGGCAGGCTAAAAGTGCCAACCTCCGCATCTGATTGCCCTAAAAAACCAGCCCATGAAGATACTGAGTGCTGCCCAAACCCGCGAGGCCGATGCGTATACCATCGCCCATGAGCCCATTTCTTCTTTAGATTTGATGGAACGCGCGGCGAACGCGTTGGCTACTTGGGTAGAAAATCATTTTAACCGCGGTCCGCTGATTTGCCTTTTTTGCGGCCCCGGCAACAACGGCGGCGATGGTCTGGCTTTGGCCCGTATGCTCCATCAGAACGCGTATGATGTGCAGGTTTTTACCGTAACCGGCGGGCAGCCAACTTCCGCAGATTTTAAACAAAACCTAGACCGCCTACCTCCAGAAATTCCGCTCAAAGACTTAACTTCAGCTTCAGACTTTTCGGAAACCCAACAAGGCACCTTGCTTATAGACGCGTTGTTCGGCACGGGGCTTTCTAGGCCCGTAACAGACGTGTACGCGCAAGTAATTGAACGTATAAACGCTACTCAACTGCCGGTGCTGGCGGTAGATATTCCGTCGGGTTTGTTTTCAGATAGCCCTACCCCTGCTGAGGCCGCCGTGGTAAAAGCCAATGTTACGCTTTGTTTGGGCTCTCCCAAATTGGCGGTTCTCTTGCCTACTTCTGGAAAATTTACCGGTTCTTTTGCTACCCTTCCTATCGGTTTGCACCCAGATTTTCTGGAACAAGAACCTTGTCAGCACGTTTTGCTGCAGCACGCGCAAATCAAAGCACTTCTAAAACCGCGGCAGAAATTCACCCACAAAGGCACCTATGGCCACGCTCTGCTAGTGGGCGGCAGTTACGGTAAAATAGGAGCCATTGTGCTTAGCGCGAAAGCAGCGTTACGAGCAGGAGTGGGGCTGCTGACCGTGCAAGCGCCAGAAGTGGGGTATTCCATTCTGCAAATAGCCGTGCCAGAGGCGATGGTTTCGCCCGACGAGCACTCCCAGCATATCTCCCGTTTTCCAGAAGATCTTACTTCTTACCAGTGCCTTGGCATTGGTCCGGGGCTAGGCAAAGCCGAAGCTATGCGCCTGGCGTTGGAGCAGCTTTTCCGGCAAGCCCTGCCGCCGCTAGTGCTAGACGCTGATGCCCTGAACCTGCTAGCTGCTGACCGTCAGTTGCTCCAGAACCTCCCTCCTGACAGCATTCTGACGCCCCATCCCAAAGAATTTGAACGCTTGGCTGGTCCTGCCCAAGATGATTTCCATCGGTTAAAATTGCTTGGAGACTTTTGCCGGGAACACAGCTGCTACGTGGTGCTTAAAGGTTCTCACTCCTGCATCGGCACGCCGTCTGGCACGTTTTACTTTAACACCACGGGCAACCCCGGCATGGCTACCGGCGGCACCGGCGATGTATTAACGGGCATTCTCACGGCCTTGCGGGCACAAGGATATTCTGCGTTAGAAACCTGTCAGTTAGGCGTTTACCTGCACGGCCTGGCCGGCGATTTAGCCGCTCAACAACACAGCGAACCAGCGCTTATTGCTTCAGACCTCACTGATTTTTTAGGGGCGGCCTTTCTTGAACTTCAGAAATAAATGGGAGAATAACGGGTGTTTTAGGCCTGTTTTCCGAAAAACAGGCCTAAAACAGGCTAGCGGGTCAGTAGCCAGACCAGCGCTACTTGCACCAACATCATACCATCGGCTAAAACCAAGTAATAGTATTGGTTGCGTTTTTCGTGGGCTTTCCAGACGATGGCAGCTGCGCCCACGGCAGTTAGAGCCAAGGCTAGCCGGGCCAAGGGTGCTATGGCTCCGGGCAGTAGTAAAGCAAAAAGTGCCAAGGCCACCCAGGCTATTTGCTTGGTGCGGGTTACGCCCCATTTTACCGGAAAAGTGACGGTACCAAAACGGGTGTCTTTCTCTACATCTCTAATGTCAAATACCAACGTTAACGCGAAAAGAAAGAGGAATCGGCGCGCAAAAAGAAGGAGGCTGTCCGCTTTAAACAAGTCGTGGCTGGCTTCCATTAACGGCAGCTGCACCGTGATGGCTGACCATACGTAGGCAATCAGAAAAACTTTGAGCAAGGGTACATCGCGCAGCGGAATATTGCCCTCTCTATCCGGAATAAACGGCACGGAGTATAACCCCGCTACCACGCCCAAGTGCAAAATAAACCAGAAATTGAGCGTAAAGAGCGCGGTATAATAGAGGTACAGCACAAGCAAAATACTCCCCATCACTATGGTTTGGAGCAACAGCTTGTTTTCCCGAATCCAGTGGAGGCGCTCAGAAAGCACTTCTTGCTGGTTAAATTTGTAAGGCAAGAGGCCGTCAAGGTTGTAGACCAACATGGTCCCGAAGAAAACGATAGCCGCCATGCGCAGGGAACCGTCAACGCCGCTGAGCAGGTAGGTTTCATACGCCAAGCCAGCCGCACACAACGAGATAAACAAGTTGCTGTACAGAAAAACGTTAAGTAACTGACGGGCATGCCTCATGCTTCGGGGAAATCAATCTGGGCAGCGTAGGCCTTTTGGATAAGAGCCTGCCGCCGGAAAAACGCAAAGTACTACCTATCTTTTTCTAAAGTATAGACAAAGCTTAATTTTTGCAGAAAACTATCCGCAACCCCATTCACTTTTGAATTTTTCTGGCTGTGCTGAGCTACCGTCGCACTGAAAATCTCGTGTGTTTTAGGCCTGTTTTTCGAAAAACAGGCCTAAAACAACCAATTCGTGTTTAGCATGTCGGCAAAAGAGCAGGATATTTTTATTATCCGGAGCACGGCAAAAAGAAAAGCGCCGCTCACTGGCTAGCAGGAACGGCGCTTTTGTAAATGTTACTAAGGGTTTAGATTTGTCCTCTGATGGTGGTGTTGTACAGGTCAATGCTTTTTTCAATAATGCGGTAAGCATCTTCGCGGCCCAAGAAATTCTCTACAATTACTTCTTTGTTCTCCAGCTTTTTGTAGTCTTCAAAAAAGCGTTGGATCTCTAAAAGCGTATGCGGCGGAAGCTCAGAAATGTCATTAAAGTGTTTTACAGACATGTCATGGGCGGCCACGGCAATGATTTTATCGTCTTCCTCGTTGTTATCAATCATCTGCATAACTCCAATAACCTTGGCTTCAATCAGGCACATGGGCGCCACGTCTATGGAGCAAATTACCAGAATATCTAGGGGGTCCTTGTCATCGCAATACGTTTGGGGGATGAAGCCGTAATTGGCAGGGTAATGCACCGCCGAGAACAAAACGCGGTCTAATTTAAGCATACCGCTGTCTTTGTCAAGTTCGTATTTCGCTTTTGAGCCCTTCGGTATCTCAATAATACCAGTTACAACTTTGGGGGCGTCTTCGCCAAAACTTACGTCATGCCACGGGTTGCTGGCAGTTTTCTTTGTGGGTTCTAACATACAATTAAATCTCAATTCTAAATCTAAAGGAAAAACTTACTTTTTGATGTGCTCTAGCAAAGGTCGGCCCATGTTGCCGTTGGGTTCTTGAATGTTTAAAAAAGCCGCCAAGGTAGGGGCAATGTCAATAATCTCCGTTCTTACGTGCGATTCTCCGGCCGGGATGTTCCAACCGTACCAAATAAGTGGAATGTGTGTGTCATACGCCCAAGGACTGCCGTGGGTAGTGCCTTTTACGGGGCCGCTGCCGTATTTTGCATACCAACCGGGCTCCAGCGCTATTAACACATCGCCAGAACGTTTGGCCATGTAGCCGTTTTCCATGAGCATGCCCACGCCTCTGGACCAGTTAGATTTCATGAGGGCATCGGCGGTCATGGTCCGCAACACGCCCGGAAACCGCTGCATAAACCGGGCGGTTTCTTCTTGCATAGCCACCAGGTTTACTTTCTTGCTTTCTACCAGCGTGTGGTTTAAATAAATTTGCTGGTTGGTAAATGTACTTACCCACTCGGCCGCGCCAAACTTGTGGTTCAAGTGTTTTTTAAGAGAATCTACCATGATGCCGTTGTTGGTATTGCCGGCTGGTATGCGCAGTTGCTGCATGTGTTCTGGGTTATGCGCGGCACCGTGGTCGGCGGTTAAGAATACCAAAACGTTCTGTTTGCCGACGTGCCCGTCTAGAAAAGCCAATAATTCTGCTATATCTTTATCTAGCCGAAGGTAGGTGTCTTGTACTTCAATGGCGTTGGGTCCATATTGATGGCCTACATAATCTGGCGTAGAAAAGCTAAGGGCCAGAAAA
>JBBSSO010000128.1:0-6023 GCA_038241905.1 Cytophagales bacterium
AAACCGACTGCACCTCTAAGTCCGCGCCCTGTTCTTTCAGCTTTTTCCGGAGGTTTTTCATTTGAGAATAGATGAATTCATAATTGTCCGCTTGGTCAATATAATCGCCCCAAACGTGTTCTGCCAGCGCAGTTTTACTTACCAACCTGCCTTTGTTGATGGCCAAATAAAGTAGAATATCAAACTCCTTGCGGTTCAGAACCAAAGCTTGCCCGCTTACCCAGGCTTGGTGCTGGTCTGGGTCAATCGTCAGGTTTTTTAGCTCTAAAAATTGATTTCCTTCAAACTTGCGTCGCCTCAATATAGATTTTACGCGAGCATGCAACTCGGCCATGTGGAACGGCTTTGGCAAATAATCATCGGCCCCTAATTCTAGCCCGGCCACGCGATCGTCTAAAGAATTTTTAGCTGAAACGATGATGACGCCTTCGGTTTTCTGCTGTTTTTTTAGCACCTCCAAAAGGTAAAGACCGCTGCCGCCGGGCAAAGAAATATCCAGCAAAATGCAGTCATACGCGTACACCGTTATCTTATCGAGGGCGTCGTTAAAGGTTTGGGCAGTCTCTACCAAGTAGTTTTCTTTCCGGAGCGATTGCACCATGTTGGCCAGCATGTCTGGCTCGTCTTCAATTACCAGTATTTTCATTGCGATGAAGGTATTTTGCAAGAAACGGGTTAATTCTGGAAAGAACTGGGAATTGTGCGGGCAAAATATAAAACTTGCTTTCAGCCGATGGAAATGAAAGAAATAATTAAAAATTAAGCGTTTCCGGCGGGGCAGTAATCCCGGGCCAAGACATCGCGCGAGCGTAGGAAAATACAGGTCTGCTGTTTTAGGCCTGTTTTTGGAAAAACAGGCTTAAAACAGCGCGCCAAACTTAATTCTTTATATAAATTATTACTTCGGATGGTTTCCCCTAAAAGGCATTATCTAGGAGAATGAGAGGCGTGAAAGTTTCGAATATTTTTGAAGCAAACCCAAAAATCAGACCAGCAAAATTAGGATTGCGTATAGAATTGCAGAATTTCCATTGCCTCTTTTTCTTGCGCCTCCGTCACTTCATCTATCACGGTTTGTATTTCTTCTTCAGACCAATCTGCGGCTTCGGCGGCTTTAATAAATACGCCCAAGGCGACAAACCGGCCCCCTTCTAGCGGAAGAAGTGCGGCTACTTTCTTGCGGATGTGCATGTGCTATAACAGATAAATTTTATAAGGCTTTCTGCCGATTATACAGAAAAAGGACTAGTAATACCAAGGTTTAATTCACCGGCTTGGGCCCAAATAACAGCTTCAGTTAACTCTTGGAAATACTCTACCTCACCGCTGAACTTTGGCCGAAGGTTGGCCACCATGCCGCTGACGGCCATTTGGTTAAAAATATCATCGGAAACCACAATGCCCAAACGCACCACGCCCAACAGCTGAAACTGAGAAAACCACGTATCAAGCGTCCATTCCTGATCAGATTGCCTGATTACTTTCATGGGCTTGGTATTTAGCACCCAATTGTGGAGGTGCTCTTTTCTAGAAACCTGAATGGCATCTAACAGCCCAGCGCGGTACATCTCACTTGGCACAAACCCATGACAATGCAAGATAAGCAGCTGCTGGTGCGGTGCGGTCTCTATGCGGAAAAGTGGTTGCTCATCTGCCATGGTTATTCTCCTGGAAACTTTAGTGTGGTTTGGCATAGCAATTTGCTCTGCCCATTACCTCCTCTTTAATTGAAAACACGTGAGTCAGGTTATGTAGAAAAAGGACATCTGATGAAATAAAAGAAAGATAAACGTTTCTCCTATTTTTTTAAAATCCCCTAATGCCCAAACTGCCTTTTAATTATTTCTGTTTTCGGGCTGTTTTTGGAAAAACAGCCCGAAAACAGAAATATAATAACGCATCTCACGGCAAAAAAATATTTGCTGTAAGAATTGCCGTCATTTATCTAAACAGGTTTTTCAATTTGTTCAATTTGGTGGCCATATCCTCTTCTTCTTCCACCACCGCAACTTGCGCGCGGGCTGCTGGTTTGCGGGCAGAACCGTTAGCTGGTCGGGCGGTAGGGTCGGCTTTCAGGGATAGCGCAATGCGTTTGCGGTTCACTTCCACTTCCAAAACGGTTACTTCCACTCGCTGCCCCACTTTTACTACATCGTGCGGATTGCTCACAAATTTATCTGACAGATGGCTAACGTGCACCAGGCCGTCTTGGTGAACACCTAAATCTACAAAAGCGCCAAACGCAGTAATATTAGTGACAATTCCCGGCAATTTCATGCCGGTGCGCAGGTCTTTGATGTCATTTACGCCCTCGGTAAAACTGAAAGCCTCGTAGCTTTCACGCGGGTCACGACCAGGTTTGGATAGTTCGTTCAAAATATCCTGCAAAGTAGGCAGACCCACCACCGCTGATACGTATTTTTTCAGGTCAATCTGCTTGCGGAACTCGGCGTTTTTTAATAAATCTGCCACGGTGGCTCCCAGATCTTTAGCCATTTGCTCCACCAACGCATAGCGCTCTGGGTGCACGGCACTCCCATCTAACGGGTGTTTTCCGCCTCTAATGCGCAAGAAACCGGCGGCTTGCTCAAAGGCTTTATCGCCGAGGCGTGCGACTTTGCGGAGTTCATGGCGGGTTTTGAAAGCCCCGTTCTGGTTGCGATAATCTACAATGTTCTGTGCCAATTGCGGCCCCAAACCAGAAACATAGGTCAGCAACTGCTTGCTGGCCGTGTTCACTTCTACGCCCACGGCGTTTACGCAACTCGCTACCACATCGTCTAAGCTATGTTTAAGCGCGTTTTGGTCCACGTCATGTTGGTATTGCCCCACCCCAATGGATTTAGGATCTAGTTTCACCAACTCGGCCAGAGGGTCCATCAAGCGGCGACCAATGGAAACGGCCCCTCGCACGGTAATATCTTGGTCCGGAAATTCCTCGCGGGCCACATCCGAAGCTGAGTAAATAGAGGCGCCACTTTCGTTTACCATCACCACCGCAATTTCTTTGGGCAGCCCAATGTTCCGGACAAATGTTTCGGTTTCGCGGCTAGCGGTTCCGTTGCCTATGGCGATGGCCTCAATCTGGTATTTGTGGCACATCACCATTACTTGCTGTTCAGCAGTTTTGGCTTGGCCAGCGCCGTTGTGCGGAAAAATAGCTTCAAAATGCAGCAATTTACCTTGTTCATCTAAAGCCACTACTTTGCAGCCAGATCTAAAACCCGGGTCAATGGCCAACACGCGTTTCTGCCCCAAAGGCGCGGACAGCAGCATGGGCCGAAGGTTATCGGCAAAAACTTTTATGGCGGCTTCATCGGCTCGCTTTTTAGAAGACATCCGCACTTCCGTCTCCATGTTTAGCCGCAGCAAGCGCTTGTAACTTTCTTTAATGGCTAGTTTAACCTGTTCTGCCGCCGCGTTTTGAGCGTTTACAAACTGTTTCTCTAGCAGCGCGATAGCCGCTTCTTCTTCGGGCTGGGCATCTAACAAAAGCACCAACTCCTTTTCGCCGCGGCGCATGGCCAGAATGCGGTGCGACGGCGATTTTTCAATTGGTTCATCCCACTCAAAATAATCTTTGTACTTCTGCCCTTCCTCTTCTTTGCCCGGAATAACTCTGGACTTGAAAATGCCCTGCTTTTCAAACAAATTCCGGACGCGGGCCCGCGCGTCGGGGTTTTCATTCACCCATTCGGCAATAATATCACGGGCTCCGGCTAGGGCTTCTTCCGAAGAATTAACTTCTTTCTCCTGATTAATAAATGCAGCAGCCTGAGCGGTTACGTTTCCGTTGGCTTGCTCAAAAAGGGTTTGCGCCAGTGGTTCCAGTCCTTTTTCACGGGCGATGGTGGCTTTGGTGCGGCGCTTGGGTTTATAAGGCAAGTAAATATCTTCTAGCACCGTCATGGTTTGGGCGGCCAAAATGCTTGCTTCTAGTTCCGGCGTAAGCTTTTCCTGGTCTTTGAGCGACTTTAAAATGCTGAGGCGGCGCTTGTCCAGTTCGCGGAGTTGTTCTACGCGGTCGCGGATGGCGGCTATGGCCACTTCGTCTAAACTACCGGTAACTTCTTTGCGGTAGCGTGCAATAAAAGGAACGGTGGCGCCTTCATCTAACAAGGCTACGGTGGCCTCCACCTGCTTTTGGTTTACTTGCAGTTCATCTGCTATCTTCTTGAAATGTTCTTCTGGCATGCTAAATAATATGGTTCTGGTTACGCGAATAGTCTTTTATTATCGGCCTAAGCCGCTCTCAAAGATACGGCATTTTAGTGGTTGACAAGGGTTTTGCCACTGCTCAAAAAATCTATGTCGGCTGCACCAATGGCCCGGTTTTTGTACCTTCGGCGTAGCCCAGACGAAAACAATTTCTCTGGCCCATCCTTTTGCTTCCCTCCAAAACACTTAAGACATATTTATGAGACACTTATTTCTGTTAGCCGCTTTCTCCTTGATGGTTTTTGCAGCAAACGCCCAATCGCAGCGACCAACGTCTGAACAGCGGGCTCAAACCATGACCACCGCCATGATGAATCATTTAAAACTAAGTGGTGCCCAAGCGAAAAAGATTCAAGAACTTAACTTGTACAGCATTCAAATGGTAGAACGCGCCAAGCGCGATTTAAAAAACGACCCGGCCAAGTTGAAAGCGATGGTAGACCAGATCAGTTCATCGCGCCTTTCCTCCATCAAAGAAGTTTTAACGCCCACGCAGTTTACCCAGTTTAATGCCCACCGCGAACGCAAAATGGGGGTTTCTACTGATGCTGGCCCCGGCGGCATGAGTAAAAAATCAATGGCCGAAGAATACAGCAATTAATTTGCTTTCTACTGTATCAAAAGATTTTTATATTTAGGAGGTTAACCTAACTTCTATCGCATGAAATTTCTAGGATTGTTTCTTTTTCTGGCAGGCTTGATTTCTCTTTTGATGGCTTCTTTTGGCGCGCAGCACGCCCTGTTGCTTTGGGTTGATAATTGGGGAGAAACAACCGGCTGGATTATCCGGATAGCTATTACTCTGGTGGGCTTTTTGCTTTACTATTTCAACCGGCACGACGATTAAGTTTGCGTTTTCGGCCTGTTTTCTGAAAAACAGGCCGTAAACAGAAAGCCCCGCTCAATGAGCGGGGCTTTCTGTTTATAAGATGTAATCGTTTTTAGGTTATTAGAGCATTTCCAGTAAACCCAACACTAAGAAAACTACCCCAACTACTGCTACAATAGAACCCACAACAGCCAATTTAGGCAGAATACCGATGAGTACGCCAGCTAAAATAAGAACTAAACCAATCTTGATGTAGCCGTTTATTGCATTCGCTTTTTTACCGCTTTTGGCGTCACGCTTTAACTTAGCAGAAACGTTTGTAAACGTCTTGTTAGAAGATGCCGCAGTTAACACGTTGCTCAAGCTGTTTGAGGTAGACGCGGGAACGGTTGACGCTACGGCTTGGGTGGTTAACGGAGCAGTTCTAGCAACGCGCGCAGAGGCAACGGGGCGGGCCATGCTAGCTTCCAACGGAAGCGAAGCAACTGTATTTTCTTGCACCGGGTGAGCCGGAGCATCAGCAGGCGCGATGGTGGTTACCGGTGTCTGAGGTGCTCCTTTTTGGTGCGCAGCAGTCGGTACACTGAAATCATAGAACTGGCTTGACGACGCGCAGCCCACCATAAACTGTGAAGCAAGACCGCAAGCAATGACAGAAAGTAAAGATTTAATTTTCATAGAAAAGGAATTAAGGGTTATGATTTGAGAGAAATTACCAAGTGGGCAAAGGTAACAGCTAAATAAGTTAAATTTGCTGTACGTGGAGCAAGGTAGCAAGTTATGCGCTCAAATTCTTTTATATTTTATAATAAGAGCCCGCCAAGCTGTCTTTCATCGATTTCTTCCTTACAAAAAGACCACATCGGCTCAAAAAATATTCCTGAAAGGTGCGTAAAATCATTCACATAGACATGGACGCGTTTTTTGCCTCGGTAGAACAGCGCGATAGCCCGGCGTTGCGCGGCAAACCCGTGGC
>JBBSSO010000129.1:0-6022 GCA_038241905.1 Cytophagales bacterium
ATGGTGGTTCTTTATTACCAGCCAAACTAGCCAGCGATCAAGGATTTCATCAGATTATTTGGACCGATGGCCGCGAGCACAACTACATTGAGGAATCTGGCACCATGAACGTAATGTTCGTGATTAGCGGTACCTTGGTAACTCCTTCGCTGAGCACTTCTATCTTGGCGGGCATCACCCGCGATAGCGTCTTAACTTTGGCTCGCGACTGGGGCATGAACGTAGAGGAACGCCGCATTACTATCCAAGAAATTGTAGACGCTCATGCTGCAGGCACCTTAGAAGATGCTTTTGGCACGGGTACAGCTGCTACCATCGCACACATTAAATCCATCACCCTAAAAGACCAAGAAATGGTTTTGCCCCCAGTTGCGGAGCGAGCCTTTTCTAACAAAATAGCCAAAGCCCTAGATGACATCCGCTACGGCGATGCACCCGACCCGTACGGCTGGGTAGTTGCGGTTAATTAATTAGCAGTATATAATTCAGAAGTAGCTGGAGGGAATGCCTTTTAACCTTTTTTTCAGACACAAGATATAAGACATAAGACGCAAGATTTTTTTTAGCCTAAATCTTGTGTCTTACATCTTGTGTCTACCAACTTACCACCATGACACAAGACCAGATAAAAGAATTGAAAGGCCGGGTAGAGGCGTTGAGGAGGTATCTTTGACTACGATACCAAGCGTGAAAAAGTAAACGAGATTGAGGCCCAATCCATGGCGCCAGATTTCTGGGACGACCCCAAAGCTGCGGAGAAAATCCTGAAAGAAGCAAAAACGCTCAAAACCTGGACCGACGATTTTGAAACTTCCACCAAATCCGTGGACGACATGGAGGTGCTCTTTGAGTTCTACAAAGAAGGCGAAGTATCTGAGGAAGACCTGATAGCCGAATTTAAAACCGCTGAAGCTGCTCTGGAAAACCTGGAATTTAAACGCATGCTCAGCAACGAGGAAGACCAGCTGGGCTCGGTGCTAGAAGTAAACTCAGGGGCAGGAGGCACCGAAAGCCAGGATTGGGCCGAGATGCTTTACCGCATGTACCTCATGTGGGGCGAACGCAAAGGCTACACCGTCCGGCAAGTCGATTTTCAGCCGGGCGATGGCGCGGGCATTAAATCTGCCACGCTCCAATTTGAAGGCGATTTTGCGTACGGCTACTTGAAAGCGGAGATTGGGGTGCACCGGCTGGTCCGCATTTCTCCGTTTGATTCGGGGGGACGGCGGCACACGTCTTTTGCCTCGGTTTTTGCCTATCCCATTGTAGATGACACCATTGAGATTGTGGTTAACCCCGCTGATATTGAGTGGGATACCTTTCGGGCGGGTGGCGCTGGGGGGCAGAACGTAAACAAGGTAGAAACGGCGGTGCGGCTAAAACACAAACCTACGGGAATTACCATAGCGGTGCAGATTGAACGCTCGCAGCTCATGAACAAAGAGCACGCCATCCGGATGCTAAAATCGCAGCTTTACCAGATTGAAGTAAACAAGCGGAACGAGGAACGCGACAAAGTAGAAAGCACCAAAAAGCGAGTGGATTTCGGTTCCCAAATCCGGAATTACGTGTTGCATCCATATAAACTAATCAAAGATATAAGAACGGGCGTAGAACGCACTGATGTGCAAAACGTGCTTGATGGTGATTTAGACGGATACATTAAAGCCTACTTGATGCAGAATTAAGCGCTGGTCTGAATTGCACTTTTCAAGTGATTCTTTTGTGGCCTGTTTTCGGCCTGTTTTTAGAAAAACAGGCCGAAAACAGGTAAACGTACCCAGCCCAAATTATCCTCAACGGATGATACGCTGAGGTTTAGCCATACGTGTTTCGGCTTGCAGAGTCTCTACCAAAAATGCAATTTCATCGGGGCTGTATTGCCCAAACAACGCCACTTGCAACCAGTTTCTGGCTTGTAAGTATTGGCTCCGGAAACTAAGGCTGATGCCTTGCTTTTCCATCGCTTCGCCTAGCACTAAGCTGGTGCCTGTTTTAGGAGCCAGCGTCATGACTGGAGAGCCTGCGCCAGTCACCGCCAATAATTCAGCTTCTTGTAAAAATTCATAAATAAAGCGAGACTGCTGTTCCAATTCCTGCCACCGATGGTTATTCATGTTGAGATTCACAGCCACCAAAAGGGCTCTTGCCAAATTACAGGAAATGGTAAACGGGACGCCATCGTACTGCTGGTAAACTGCTAGGTCTAGGTATTTTGGGGGGCGATGGATTGCCGGAGACATAATTTTGAGATTACTAAACACCAACCCAAGTCCGGCCAAGGCGCCTACACCTTTACTAGAGGAGGCCGTTGCCATGGCCACGCCAGCCAAGGAAAGCGGCATCGCGCCAAATGTGCTCATGCAATCCACAAAGACCTGACAACCAAATGCTTGGCATAAGTCAACCATTTGGCGCAAAGGCTGAATAAGGCCGGTAGAAGTTTCGCAGTGGCAACACAACAGCCAAGCGGGCTGATGGGTCCGTAATTTTTCCCGGAGCAAATCCAAATCTAGAGCGGTGCCCCACTCCTGCTGCCAAGCTGTGTACGGAAGGTTAATACGATCGGCTTGGTCGCGCAGCCGCTCGCCAAACTCGCCGTTTGAGAATATAAGGCCGGTGCCTCCTTGTTGTTTGATCTGCCAAAGCATGACCTCATTTACCAAGGTACCACTGCCCGTTACCACAAAAGTTTCTTGCACGCCTACTTTCTGACTGAGCGTTTTGGCCAGGGTTTGCAGCAATGCCATTCCCTCGGGCGACCGGTGCGAGATGGGTGGCTCCCCAAGTGCCTGAACTACCGCCGGATGCAGGTCTACCGGGCCCGTGCTAAAATTATACATCGCGAAAGCGTTGGGCTAAATGGTTGAGAAGGAGATACATGGGTTGGAAGCTGGCTTCTGGCGTTCCTACCAAAGGACCGAATGGTTTAAATCCTATTTTGTGGTATAAACTTGCTTGTTTGGTTATGCCGGAAATGACGGCCAAATCAAAGCCTTGGCTCAGCAGGTGGTGGGCCAGCCCTTCAATAAGCCGGATGGCCACCACGCCGCCCGCGCGATTAGATTGGTCTACGGCTAGCAACCTCACTTCCACCATTTTGGTAAAAGCGGGCAAGCCGTCTAGGGCTACCTTTTTGTTGTCTAAAGAAAAAGGGCGCTGGGCATTGTAACACACCATGCCAATTACCTGAGCGCCGCGTTTGGCAACGAGGTAGGTGTTTTTTTTATGAAATGGATCTACCAGCCGTTTATCTGGGTGCGGGTGGTGCTGGGGAATTTCCTCGGCAAAGGTCTGGTGGTTTAACCGGTAGATTTGCTCTAGTTCTTCGGCCTCATCGGCTACTTTAATGACCATTGCTTTTGCGGGTGCCAGAGGTTGATTGCTTTTCTGCTGCCTAAATCATCAATGGTTGGCGAGGCAGAAAGCGCTGATCAAGGTACAATCTTTGGAGCAAACATTCTAAAAGATTACTTAAATTATCTGGTTTCAATATTGAGGTGGGGTTAATTGGTGATGATGGGTTAGCGTTTTCGGCTTCATTTCTGAAAAATAGGCCGAAAACAGGATTCCCAGAAGAGCCTTTTGATATTGTGGATTACAGTAACACCCGTTTTTGACCTCATTTCCCGAAAACAGGCCAAAAACAGAAGAGCCAAGGCATTACGCTTAGGCTCTTCAATTTTTGCAGGCTACCGCCAATGCTTTGGGGGTAGCTTTCCATTGGCATCACCGGAACGGAGTTTCTACCAGTTCATTTCAAGTTGGTAGTTGCCTTGCGGAGGACTAAAGACAGCGGGGGCTGTTGCCAAAGTTGTACTCTTCCGTTCTGAAACCATATTATTGAGAACCTAATTTGGTGTAAATTCGTTACTTTGCAAGAAGAATTTCCTAATACGGTTTAAACCCGTACCTTTCCAAGAAGAATTCCCTATTTAATCTACTCACACACGCAGCCTGATGCCCAACCTTGGTTTTGCTCGTTATTTATTCATTCTGCTGGCCACTTTGGGCATGCTCACCAACTGCAAAGAAATATGTGACAACGAGGACGCCCCTACGTACGCCCTCACAGAGGGGCAAAGCGAGTGGAGCAAAGCTTTCACCAAAAACGACGTCTGGCGCTTCCGCAACGGCAACGGGTACGTGCGGACCTACCGCATCACCGAGACCAAAACTTATTCCGAAGGTGGGGGTGGGAAAAACTCGTTCTGCGCCACCAACTTTACCGAGTATTTCAACGCTACCCTGGAGCGGACCGACTCCACGGCGAATTCTATCGACAAAGAGTTCCGCTTCCTGATATCCCCCGCAAATTTGACGTCCAACAAGCCGTTCCACGCCAAGGTATTCATGGGAATCAGTGACTTTACCCTGCCCATAGACCAGGTAGAAGATGGCCGTCTGACCCTGGCACCCGCCACGTTTGGCAGCCGTACTTACCCGGCCGTATTGGAAAGCACTTATACCCCCATTCCGCCCCTAGTGGTCCTTCCAACGTACGTGGCGCGCATTTTCTTCACTAAAGCCGATGGTATTGTCCGCTTTGAGGATTTTGGCGGAACCGTCTGGGACCGGCTCTAGCCCGATCCTCTCACCATAATCCAATTCTGCATAACCGTCGTTTAAACCAAGTAGATGTCCGACTTCATGCATTTAAAATTTACCTTTTTGGCGACCGAAACCCTTCATTTCTATTACTACCCTTACATAAGAGCGAAATTGTTGAACTGGCCCAAGTGCATCAATTAGCACTATTTGACTATTAGCATTACCAATATTCGATGGTATAGCCGGGCCTGCTTCGACTCTAATATTAAATTTAACACTAATGCTTTATCGCCATCTTTGAAGCTAAAGTTTTCTCCCCCCATTTAGCTTTTGTCATTATATCATCTTGCGTTGCAATCTTACCCACAATATATATTTTTGCTGTAATTGTATTTTTAGTAATTGTGATCTCAGCATCCTTTCCATCCGGATCATTAAAGTAAATCGGGTTGTTCTCAAAGCATTGTACGGGCTTTGGTTCGGGTATTTGTTCATTGACGGGTCCAGACTCAGCCATCCCGCAATTCCAGGATTATAAATCCTAGCTCCGTAGTCATAGGTGCTGCCGCCCCCGCCAAGTCCCTCGGTGTCCTTTTCCTTACCGTTGTAGCCGTAACGGTAACCACGCCCTAAACCCTACTCGTAAATCTCGTTTAGCAAACCGGCCAAGTGGATGCCGCCTTTCAGCAACTGCGCGTTAAGGTTCTCTAAATGGTCAAAATTGTAGCGGTAACTTAACTTTTCATCGGGCTTGGAGATGCCGTTGTAGAGCTTTTCGGCAATCTGGTAAGACTCGTAGAACCATTGCGTTCTGGGTTGGGCCTGCATGGCTTTTACCTGCTCTTTGGTCACGCAGTTCAGCACGTTAGCGTATTCTGTATAAGACAATTGCTGGTGCTCCAGCAGTTGGCTGTCCCATAGGCGGTGCAGGTTTATTAGACCACTCTATTTCCTCAATTTCAAGGGGATTCTTACTGGTATGAAAAATATCTAGGATATGCACTTGCTGCCCTTTAACCCTGTAAATAATTTTGTAATGCCATTTGCTCACCGAACGGTATTTGCCGGGCTTTTCCGCTAGATAAAATTCGGGCGAGAAACGGTTTGGCATCTTTTCCAGGCTGGCGGCTAAGCGCAAAAGCGCTTGTTTTACCTTTTTTGCCGCTGCCGGAGAATCTTGACTTATATAACTTATGATGGCTTTTAGTGAGGCTTTCGCCTCG
Source organism: Cytophagales bacterium (assembly GCA_038241905.1). GTDB lineage: Bacteria > Bacteroidota > Bacteroidia > Cytophagales > Hymenobacteraceae > Nibribacter. The sequence goes on from JBBSSO010000129.1 coordinate 5,775, forward strand.
TTATCCCAAAGTACCTGGTAAGAATGCCTCACCAACTTTCAGCCTCCTGCTCAAGATCCTTCTGACTGGTAAAATGCCCTGCCGCAATCCGCTTTTCTGCGTTCTGTACTTGCCTTAAAAGTTGGCCGGGGCTAATGGCCTCCCCGGTTACCCGGTAACCTATCACAGATTCCTTTTTCTGAGCCAAGATTTTCTTCAACTGTAGAATAATATTCACATCCTTTACTTTGGCCAGCTGCTCAATCAGG
>JBBSSO010000130.1:0-6013 GCA_038241905.1 Cytophagales bacterium
CCGTCTGTGTCTGTGCCAGAAAGAAGTATACCGATGGCGAACCGACCGCGGTCCTTGGCCAAGGATTTAAAGAAAACATCAATGGCAAAATTAGGCTCGTGGTTATGAATTAGGTTTCCCAGATGCAGCAACCCGTTTTCTAAAGTCAATTGCTTGCCGCTGGGCCCCACGTACACGCAGTTGGGTAAAGGTTTTATATTGTTTTCTGCCTCGCGCACTTGCATTTGCGTGTGCTTGGTCAGCAGCTTAATCATTTGGTTTTTATCATCATTCAGTGGCTGAATGACGATAAATGAGTAGTTCGTGTTGCTAGGGAATTGATCAAAAAGTTTAAAAATGTCCTCGGAGCCACCCGCAGCTGCGCCAATTCCAACCACATAATGATTGGTGTGTGCAGTAGCATCGGACGGTGATGGTTCAAGGATGGACATAAAATATGGTTGTTCTAGCGAAGTAGTTTCTACCAACAGAAATAGGAAAATCTGTTTTAGGCCTACTTTTTAAAAAACTGGCCCAAAACAGAAAGTTATAAGCTGGCGTTCTCTCTTCTTTTGTGCTGGTAAAATGTACTGGCTATAATTTCGATGTTAAGAAAGACAATTTATTTTGCTCTGGCGCAGCACGAATAAAGCTTGTCTAGGTTGTAAACGGTTTCGATGGCGTTGTGTTTAAGCCCGAATCCCTTTCTTTTATTTGCTGCATAAATTGAAGCTAGCTGTTAGGTAAAATGCTGCCATTGAAATATTCAGCTGACTCGCTCTACTATAATAGTTAATTCTAGGTGGCCTGCAAAGTAGTTATGTTAAAGCTTGCAAAGTGAGTACAATGCCATAAAATTTTGAACCAAAATTTATATCAATAAATAACCAGCAACGAGCCTACTTGAATTTTATAAAAATAGCATATTTCGCGAAGTCTGATTTAAAGCAGATTTAATTCTGAACAAAGTAATAGAATACTACAAAGCTTAAGTCTCTGTTTTAGGCCTGTTTTTGGAAAAACAGGCCTAAAACAGGCACTTAGGCCAAAGCCGATGAAATACTTACCACGTTCGTTTTTTGATGCCTCGGGTGGGTGGCGCAGCTAAGGGATCATCGGGCCAATGGTGCTTGGGGTAACGGCCGCGCAAATCTTTTCTGACCTCAAAATAACCAGTTGCCCAGAAGCTTTTAAGGTCGCGGGTTACTTGCACCGGGCGCCGCGCTGGCGACAATAAATGGATAAGCAACGGCACCTGGCCGCCGCCCACCGCAGGCGTTTCCAACATCCCAAATACTTCTTGCAACCGTACGGCCAGAATGGGAACGCTGGGATCTGAATAATCCAAGGCTATGCTTGATCCACTAGGCACCTCCAAGTGAGAGGGCGCCAATCGGTCCATTTCTTGCCGCTGCTCCCAAGACAAATCTGCTAACAACATTTCCTTAAAATCTAACCTGGCAACCTGCTCTAAATTGCGCAAACCCAGCAAATGCGGATGCAGCCAATCCGACGAGGTTTGGATCAAAATTTCCGCCGAGACGTCGGGCCATTGGGTAGGGAAAAGGTGATGTAAAAAGGCCAGCCGCTGTTTGGTGCGCAGCGCTTCCTCCGACCACGGCAGGCGGTCCACGCCTTTTTCCAGTAGGGCTTGCAACAAAGCATCGGCCATTAAATTTTGGTCAGGCGATGGTAACGCACTTTCTTCTAATATAAGCGCACCCAAGCTGGTGGTTTGGCGGGCCACAATCCGCTGCGTGGCTGAATCCCAGCGGACTTCTTGTTTTTGCTGCAGTTGGCTAGCAAACAATTCTATAACATCGGCTTTGCCGATGGGCGCAGCCAGCAAAACACGCGGCTGCTTGCCCAAATCTACTTGCGCCACAGCGTAAAAATCGGCTTCAGAGAAAAGCTCTGTAGCCAGTAGCGCGCGCTGCCCGTTTACCAGGCGCACTTTGGCAGATGCTTCGCGCTGGGCAAGCCGGTCTGGGTACGCCAAGGCGGTTAACAAACCTGCCACCGCTGGGTTAGTATCGGCTCTAGGAATTCTTAACCGTTGCCTAAGATTTTGGGCTTGCTCGCGCACTTTTCTGATGGTATTTTCATCGGCTATAAACCCGGGCGTGGGCGGTCTTTTTCCGGCTAACAACTCTAACCGCAAAGCTAAATCGGGCAGTGGATCGCCCCAAGTTACTTGCACAGGTTTCAGGATGTCTCGGTCAGAAAGCAAAGCGGCTAAGTCGCAGGCGGTGGCTCCGTAACCAAGATCCCGACCGCGCAAAACCAAATGCCCCAGCCGCGGCGAAAGTCCCAAAGCCGCCAACGCTTTGCCGTGTGCGGTGGGCTGTAATTGCGCATCTAAGGCCTCTAGTTTCTGTAAAAGTTCTTGGGCTAAGGTCATGGCTGCGGTAGGCGGAATGTCTAACCACTGCAAGTCTGTTGCTTTTTTTACGCCCCAAACCGCTAGTTCCAGAGCCAAACCAGTAAGGTCAGCCTCGCAGATTTCGGGCGCTTGGCGGTCGGGTAATTGGTGCTGATCTGCAGACGTCCAAAGTCGGAAACAAACGCCGGGTCCCAGTCGGCCCGCGCGACCTTGGCGCTGGTCGGCGGCGGCTTGCGAAACCGGAATAGTGGCCAAGGTAGTGAGGCCGGTGCGGGCCACAAATTTTGGAACCCGGGCAAAACCGCCGTCAATGACCACTTTTACGCCTTCAATGGTTAAGCTGGTTTCAGCAATGCTGGTGGTCAAAACTATTTTCCGCTGCCCCGCCGGAGCCGGACGAATTGCGTCCATTTGTAGAGCCAGATTCAGGTCGCCGTGGAGCAGGTGTACTTTTACGTGCGATGGTAATTTGTCTTCCAGCAATTGATTAATGCGCCGCATCTCGCCCATGCCGGGCAGAAATACCAGTAAATCGCCTTCCGGTTCTTGGCTTAGCGCCTGGCGGATGGCCTTGGGCACCAAAGCTGCCAGCCGTTGCGCAGGGTGCAGGCCAGACGTAGCGGCTACTTCGGCCGCAGGCAGATAAGAAGTTTTTACCGGGTATTGTCGGCCTTCGCTCCGGATAACGGGCGCGTCTAGCCACTGGCCAATTTGGGTGGCGTTTAGCGTCGCGCTCATGACCAATAACCGCAGGTCTGGGCGCAGCACGGCTTGGGCGTCTAAAGCCAAAGCCAAGCCTACATCTGCTTGGAGGCTTCGCTCATGGAATTCATCAAAAATGATGGCAGCCACGCCTTCCAGACCCGGATCTGCTTGCAAGAGCCGGGTTAAAATGCCTTCGGTGACTACTTCAATTCTGGTTTTGGAAGAAGCTACGTGGTCCATCCGGACCCAATAGCCCACGGTTTGGCCCACGGCCTCGCCTAAAAGATCGGCCATGCGCAGCGCGGCGGCCCGGGCGGCTAACCGGCGAGGTTCTAGTACAATAATTTTGCCGTCTCCGCGCCAGGGAGCAGTGAGCAGAGCCAAAGGAACCAAAGTGGTTTTACCGGCTCCGGGCGGAGCTTCTAACACGGCGCGCGCGCAGTTTTCTAGCGCGGAAAGGAGTCGTGGAAGCGCCTCGGTGATGGGTAAGTCGGGGAGGGGAAGCGGGAAAGCGGTTGGGTTCATTTATGGGCAAAGTTCTGGAAACTTTCTCGGTTTAGGAAAGTGTGTTTTAGGCTTGTTTTTGGAAAAATAGGCCTAAAACACACTTTGAGGTTGGCCTAGTAATTTAGGAACGCCTTCATCGGCGTAGCCGATGAGCAAATAATTAACAAAGTAGGCGGAAAGAAGGCCTTTTAGGGTGAAATTTACAATCTTTACCAAACTATAAACTTTGCGCTTGTTTAAGTTTCAGCCTTTTGCTGCAAACCCAAAATTTAAATAAGCTTAACCTAAAGCCGCTTTCCATGAATCCATCTGTAAGAATTGAGCACGACTTTTTAGGAGAAAAAGAAATTCCGAACAACGTATACTACGGCGTGCAGACCATGCGGGCCCTCGAAAACTTCCACATTACGGGCATTACCAACGCCTCTGAACCGTTGTTTATTGAGGCATTCGCGTTTGTAAAAAAAGCTGCCGCCATGGCCAACCGTGATTGCGGCGTGCTGGATACTAAAATTGCCGAAGCCATTATTTACGCCTGTGATGAGATTATTGCCGGCAAATACCATGACCAGTTTGTCACGGATTTGATTCAGGGAGGCGCCGGTACGTCGGTGAATATGAACGCCAACGAGGTAATTGCCAACGTTGGTTTGGAATATCTGGGCCACCAAAAGGGGCAATATGAGTATCTGCACCCCAATAACCACGTTAACTGCTCGCAATCTACCAACGATACGTATCCGACATCGGCGATGATGGCGGTTCATTTTAAAGTAGACCGCTACCTGCAGGCACTGGCCAAGTTGCAGAAATCTTTTAAGCGCAAGGGGGAGGAGTTTAAGGATGTGCTTAAAATGGGCCGTACCCAACTGCAAGATGCCGTGCCGATGACCTTGGGCCAAGAATTTAACGGTTGGGCCACCACCATCGGCGATGATATTGAGCACCTCCGCGAAGCGCAAGAGAAACTGCTGGAGATTAACATGGGCGCTACCGCCATCGGTACCAGCATTAACACACCAGAAGGTTACCCGCAGCTGTGTACCAATTACTTGGCGCAGTTAACCAAATTGCCCATGACGTTGGCGCCAGATTTAATTGAGGCAACCTCAGATATGGGTTCTTATTTGCTGATATCAGGAATGCTGAAACGCAGTGCCGTTAAAATCTCTAAAATCTGCAATGACTTGCGGCTGTTGTCGTCGGGCCCACGGGCGGGACTAAACGAGATTAAATTGCCGGCCATGCAGCCTGGTTCTTCCATTATGCCGGGCAAAGTAAATCCGGTTATTCCGGAGGTTGTGAACCAGGCGGCATTCTACGTTATCGGGGCCGATGTTACCATTTCTATGGCTTCAGAAGCGGGCCAATTGCAACTAAACGTCATGGAGCCAGTTATTACGTTTAGCCTCTTTACGTCCATGAATTACATGATTAACGCCATTAATGCGCTTTGCGATAGATGTGTGGACGGCATTACGGCCAACGTAACTGTGTGCCACGATGAGGTGATGCGAAGCATTGGCATTGTGACCGCGCTAAACCCAATTCTGGGATATGAAACAGCTTCGTCCATCGCCAAAGAAGCGTTGACCACTGGCAAAGCCATTCAAACAATTGTGGTAGATGAACGCCAACTTATTACTGCCGAGAAATGGGCGGAAATTTACACGTTTGAGAACATGGTGCATCCGGTTTTTATAAACTCCTAAGGGGGATGGTTTTGTTTTAGGCCTGTTTTTAGAAAAACAGGCCTAAAACAAGATTTCTAACCGAAAATATTTTTTATTTATAGATGCTTTTTGCGTTCAATCTGCAGGAAATTGAGAATCTTTCTCCCGATTGATTAAGCTAACTTTCTGTTTGGTCAATAACTCTAATAAGTCACTAGGCCAATGCGTTAGCATAGAGAATAACGTGCGCTACTTTCTCCTTCAATGTGAAATCTTCCATTCTACTAAACAAGTTCATCGCTTCGGCAAAGCGGGTATCAGTATAGTGCGTTGAAACTATATTCTAAAAAAATTACTTTATTAAACACGCGCTTAATCAAAAAGCTGAGTTCATGCCATTGATGGAAGACTGTTGGGTAAAAGCTTTTTACATCGGCGGCGCCATGGTTTTTGCACTTAGTAAAGTTTGCTTAGAAGTTAGCGGGTTGTAATTAAACCTTGATGAAATATTCCGCTTACTTTTTAGTTAATTGCAAAAGATTACTTTTCATCAGTGGTAAGAAAAATTTGTTATAATAGTATTCCACTTCTTTCTAAGGGGTTATAAATTAGAAGAATACTTTTCCGAGGGCGATTTGCTGGTATTTTAAGTTGCCATTTTCTTCTGTCAGGTATTTGCCCCATCATTATTGTTTACTTTATTAAGAAAACAAATGCACTCTTTCAAAAGCTATTCGCTTCTATTTTTTCTCTTCTTACTTTCTAG